>JAPOIJ010000039.1 GCA_029979005.1 Planctomycetota bacterium
ACTGATTCGCAGTTGGGGTAGTTTCTCCAGCTTCTTTAACGGAGCCCTAATGCGCTTGCCGTCTCGCCGCTTTGCAGAAAACAGCGAATCCACGACTGTCTTTAACTGGGGCGATTACGGAACGACAGCCTACGATCCTATGATTCGCAGCACCCTCCGCTATCTCTCCCGAGATCTCTCGGCGACCGGAACACAAAGCTTGCCGTTTTCTACCTTGGATGAGTTAAGCATAAATAATTCTCCCATTCTAAATAATTCTCCCATTCCAGGGCCAAACTTCGGGATTCGCCCCGCGGACACAACCGACCAACTGGCGGTACGAAAGATCGATGAAAACTGGCATTTTGGAGGCTATCAGGACGCTGAGTACTCCGGCGTTGCAGGGTGGAATGACTACGGTGCTATCTCCAGTGCTGCGCGCGAAACACTCAAACAAACGGCGGGTATTTCACCGCCGTCTTCCGGCTTTGTCTTAAAAATGCTGACAGTCTATCTCTTTATTTTAGTCCCCGTGAACTGGTTATTATTTCGGATCATCGGAAAAGTGGAATATGCCTGGGTCGCTGTCCCAGTTATCGCGTTGGTTGCTGCATTCACTGTCGTCAAACTTGCGTCGCTGGATATTGGCTTCGCGAGAAGTAACACCCAAATCAGCCTGCTTGAAGTTCATGCCGACTATCCCCGGGCTCACATGGCAGAATACTCCGCACTTTATACCTCACTCTCAACACGTTACACCGCCGAGCTGGATAATCGCTCGGCCCAGTCCCTACCGTTCTCGATCTCAGACCGGGAAGATCAAAAATCTCAATCTGCTGAAACGCTAAGTCAAGTCACCTTGCGCCGCACCGTTGAGGACGAACTTCAAGGATTTCAAATCCAATCCAATTCTACCGGGTTGTTGCATACCGAGGCCATGATCAATTTAGGCGGAGTTATCTCTTTTTCAAACGATCTCGAAACAGGTAAAACCATCCTTTCTAACTCGACGTTAATGACAATTGAAGATGCTGCCGTCATCGGCCGAGATAGAAATGGACAACTCCAATTCTCTCGTTTCGAAACAATTGAATCCGGTGAGGAAGTTACTTTGAAATTTCAACCCTGTCTAACTCTCGATTCTATCTGGCAGCCAACTTCCGAAATTTCTACTTTACGGGCGACCGCAGAGTCCATCTGGGAATCCAACCTAAACGAAAAGGAGCGGGCCGATATCAATGAAGTTTGCGAATTCCCCCAAATCCAGGATATCAAAGGAACAATGAGGCGGTTGCTGTTAGCCAAGAATGAGGGCCGCGACGAATCCAATTGCACAAAGATTGAATTCATCGCCGAATACGCAAAGATTAACTCAACTGGATCTACCAAAGTATCTCTCGATTTAGTCAGGCAATCGATCCTCCGAAATCTGGCACTAGATAATGATGAGTATCGCTTGATCGGAATCAGCCAAGACCATCCTGGAAATACTGTTTTTAGTCCAGCGGCAACACAAACCATTAAACGCTCTCTGGTAGTAGCTCATCTCCAACGGGGAGAGTTACCAGTTGCCAAACGCGACGTTAACTCAATCAAAGACTTAAAAAACATCTCCAACCTGGATTTAATCGATTAGATCAAACCATCGATTCCCCCACACAAGTTCTCTTTAAAAATTGCAAACAGAAAAAACACACCATGATTGAATTACGTGGATTTGGAAAAGACTACGGTGAATTCACTGCCGTCGACTCGCTGGATTTGACAATCGCCGAAGGTGAAATGTTTGGCTTCATTGGGCCCAATGGTGCCGGTAAAAGCACAAGCATCCGTTTTTTAGCAACATTGCTTCGCGCCTCCAGAGGCGATGGCACCATCAATGGATATAGCGTGTCGGAGGACCCCATGAATGTGCGGCGGAGCGTTGGGTACATGCCCGATGCATTCGGTGTCTATGATGGAATGAAGGTCTGGGAATTTCTTGATTTCTTCGCCGTGGCTTACAAAATTGGCCGCACTCAGAGAAAACGGGTGATCAAAGATGTACTCGACCTGCTCGATCTAACTTATAAACGTGATGACTTCGTCAACGGACTCTCGCGAGGTATGAAACAGCGATTGTGCCTCGCAAAAACGCTTGTTCACGACCCCCCCGTTTTGATCCTCGATGAGCCGGCCAGTGGACTCGACCCGCGCGCCCGAATTGAAGTAAAGGCGCTCTTAAAAGAATTGCGACGCATGGGAAAAACTATCCTCATCTCCAGTCACATCCTCACGGAGTTAGCCGACTGTTGCACTTCAATCGGAATTATCGAAAGAGGGAAGTTGTTAATGCACGGGCCAATCGATGAGGTCTACAAAAGAATTCGAGGAAATCAGGTTATCGAAGCCAGGTTTGGAAACAACCTCGAAACTGGATTGTCAATTGTCCGTAGCAATCCGGAAGTACGAGATATTCAAGTCGACGGTTCTAAATTGATCATTGAGTTCTCCAGCGCTGACCACAATCCTGCGGAACTACTTAAAGCCCTTATTAAACATGACGTGGAAGTAATTAACTTTGGCCAAAAGGATCCGAATCTCGAAGACGTCTTTATGATGGTCACAAAAGGATTGGTTTCTTAACTTGAAACTGATTAATCCAGTAAAATGGAATTTGGTCCTGAATTCATGCCACCACCAGACTCCCATTGGCGGCGTATTTCTCGGAGACCATAGCAACACAAATCAAAACGGTCGCTAAGGCGCTCAAGTAACGTCGATGAAGGCGACTCGGCGACCGGTGCTTCGATTTCGCTTGCAAGTCGATAGGACCGCTTGCCAAAAGCACAATAGGTTTCAAATCGCCCCGATAGATCTGAATCGCCATCCCGTAAAGCTTCGGGGTAAAGACCAGCCCAAAACAAAGTAAAATCACCGATGTGTAAATGCACCTCCCGCCTTGCATTACCTAAACGCTCTGACGCTTCGGCTACCATTTCATGAACGCTCATGATTGGTCTTCCAGTGACACTCCGTATCCGATGGATCATATCGCTACGGGTTGATCGAATCAAAAGATCGGTGAGATAGTCAATCAACAATGGATCAACAACACCTAATTGCGAATGAAAGGTGTGCTCAGCTAAGCCGGCAAAATATCGCTGAATTGCCGATCTTGGCTCAGGTGAATTCTCTGACTGCTCTGGCATCTTGAACCTCCGTTCACATCGATAAATCGAATTAGCCGCCTTGGTAACTTTAGTACTCAAGCGGCTGGAGGGTCAAGGCTTTTTATGCATGCACTCAAAGGAAAAAATAAGAGCCATTAACGACGTTGGCAGTAGCGAACGTGAGGATTAATCGACGATTAACCACTCTCGTTTGCGGTCAAAGTCGAATTCCGCTACCGGACACTTTTTCTCAGTAGGGAAAGCACCACAGCTCAATCAATTTTTAGTTCAGATTGGAATCAACCGTTAATCGCCATCAGCATTCCCTGAGCAAATCCACCGACGTCGTCCATCACCAACTGATCTTTAGCTTGATCATTGGTCGCCTCAGCAATCCGACGGACGATCGCTGAACCAACGATTAAACCATCTGCGACCGGCTTGAGCACCTCGACGTGCTCAAGTTTACTGATCCCAAAACCAACACAAATTGGCAGATCCGTCACCGACCTCAACCACCTCAGGTTATCCGCCAAATCAGCAGGTAACTCGGTACGCTCACCGGTGATTCCAGTAATCGATACGTAATAAATAAAACCTGTTGTCTGATTCGCAATTTGCACCGCACGATCGCGCGGTGTGGTTGGTGTAATTAATTGAATGAGACTAAAGTCGAGCGCCTTACACTTCGCCGCCAGTTCATCCGATTCGTCGACCGGCATGTCAGGTACAATCGCTCCCGAAATCCCTGAAGCGATTGCCTGTTGCAGATACTCGTCGATTCCCATTCGGTAAATAATCGCGTAACTCACCATCGTAACGACTGGCATCGAAATCTCAGCCGTCACCTCGGAGGCCATGGAAAAGATACTGCTGAGCTTGGTTCCCCCCTGGAGGGAACGGGTGTACGAAGCTTGAATTACCGGACCATCAGCAATTGGATCACTGTACGGAATGCCTAACTCAGCCAGGTGACACCCCTCGGCATCCAGTCGCTTCAGAATTGCCGCGGTAAAATCTAAGCTAGGATCACCGGCGGTCACGAAAGGCATGAACGCTTTTTTACCTTCCGATTTCAACCGTTGAAAAAGTTCGTCGATTGCCGACATAGATGATTCCTAAAAATTACTGATCCATTGAAGTTGTGAAAAAACTCAAACCCTGACGGGCATTTTAAGATCGACGAGCCGCCGCTTCATTTTTCAACCGCTGGATCTCACCAGCGTCTTTATCCCCCCGGCCTGAAAGACAGATGACAACCACCTCGTCTTTTCCGCGTTCTTTCGCGACTTCCATTCCTTTCGCGATCGCATGAGAAGTTTCCAGTGCGGACAGAATACCTTCGTTGCGGGCCACCAAATCGAAAGCCGCGAGAGCTTCATCATCTCGGCAACTGCGATATTCAACGCGGCCAGTCGATTTCCAATGGCTATGCTCAGGCCCAACTCCTGGATAATCGAGTCCGGCTGAAGCGGAGTGGACATCGTCCGTCTGCCCATCTTCATCCTGCAACACGTAACTAAAACTTCCATGCAATACGCCGGGCTTTCCAAACGTCAAACTGGAGGCGTGGCGTCCAGGTTGGTCACTCTCTCCTCCGGCTTCGACCCCCACCAGCGGAACATCGGTCTCGGCAACAAATGGATAGAACATTCCCGCCGCATTACTACCTCCGCCAACACACGCGACAACCGCATCCGGCAACCGCCCGAACCGTTCTTGCGATTGACGTATTGTCTCGCGTCCAATCACTGCCTGGTAATCCCGCACAATCAAAGGAAATGGATGAGGGCCGACAACGGAACCTAAAATGTAATGTGTGTCCGCAACAGAACTCATCCAATCTCGCATCGCTTGGTTAACCGCGTCGCGAAGTGTTCGCGAACCAGTGGTGACAGGACAAATTTCGGCGCCGAGCATTTTCATGCTCTGAACATTGGGCTGCTGACGACGGATATCCTCTTCGCCCATATAGATGACACAAGGTATCCCAAAATGTGCACAAGCTGTGGCCGTCGCGACACCATGCTGACCAGCACCCGTCTCTGCAATGACTCTTTTTTTTCCCATTCGAATGGTCAACAAAGCCTGCCCCAGAGTGCTGTTGATTTTGTGAGCACCCGTATGATTCAAATCCTCTCGCTTAAACCAAATCTGAGCGCCACCGCAGTGCTCAGTTAGTCGCTTCGCAAAGTACAGCGGGGAAGGGCGGCCCACAAAATCGCGAAGCAAGACGTCGAGTTCCGCCTGAAACGCCGGATCTTTTCGAGATTGATAATACTCAGTTTCGAGTTGATCGAGTGCAGCAATGAGCGTCTCAGGAACAAACCGCCCGCCGAACTCTCCAAAACGCCCTTTTTCATCAGGCAGACTGGCATCGGGACTCGGTTCCGGTAAAAAATGACTGGTCATGAATTATCGTTTAAATCAAACTAAGAAAAAAATTTCACGGCGAAAAACATCCAATTTCCGGCTTGTTTCCGCCATTACGCTGATTGTAACCGGTTATCGTTTCTCGTCATAACCTTTGTCGGTATAAAGAGGGAAGGCTTTAAATTCTATGAAAGCTAATTCCTAATTGCCCCAAAACCCTCACGACCAGAAGGCGACCGGACGACAGCCTTCGACGCCAGTAAAATAACCAATCCAACCTCGCTTAAGAGTTTAGACCCAATGCCGGAACTGCCAGAAGTTGAAACGATGCGACGTGGCATCCTTGGAATCGTTGGTGCGACGATTGTCAAAGCGGCACGAACCCCATGCTCCAAACGTCCAATCACCATTAAGCCAAGAATCGACCATCTGAATAAACGAATTCAGGGAAAAACCATCGCCAGTGTTGATCGCCTCGGTAAGCGGGTTGTGATCCGACTCGACTCCGATGATCGACTCATTTTCGAACCACGAATGACCGGTTTGGTACTAATCGCCGATCCCCCCACCCAAGAGCATTTAAGATTTTGCCTTCAGCTGAAAAAGTGTCCTGTCAAAAACGTACTCTTCTGGGATCGTCGTGGACTGGGCAATGTTACGCTGCTATCCCCGAGTGAATATGAAACAAAGCTAACCGATGGAAAACTCGGTCCTGATGCACTGGCGATCTCTGCCGCCGAATTTCCCAAACGGTTTCACGGCACTCAACGGGAAATCAAAGTTGCCATGCTGGATCAAAAGATTGTACTCGGCATTGGCAATCTATATGCCGCCGAAATCTTACACCTCGCCGGAGTACATCCGCAAACCCGATGCGATCAGATAAACGCCAAAAGATGGCAACTCATCTACCAACGCATGATCGAGGTATTTGAACTGGCCATCGAATACGAGGGATCAACACTGTCCGATGGAACTTACCGAAACGCCATCAATGGAGAAGGAAGCTACCAAAACGAACATCGCGTCTACGACCGTGAAGGGCAAGCCTGCCCGCGATGCAAGGACGCGAAAATATTTCGAATCGTACAGGCCCAGCGGGCTACTTTTTTCTGCAAGCGTTGTCAAACCAAGCGATAGTAAAAAAGGCACTCGCGGCGCTGATAAAAATTAAGTACCCGTCGTCGCGTTGATTTGCGATACCGCACCGGAGATACCTCTCGCCAACTGGACAGGTGACTTCTGCTTTCCCACTGGAAACATCAATGTGAAGCAGGTCCCTTTCCCAAGGCTGCTTTCAACACGAATCTTTCCACCGTGCGCTTCAATGATATTTTTACAAGTGGATAAACCAACGCCGGTTCCACCTTTACCCGTTTCATCCGGCCCGGACTTCGTTGAGTAAAACGGATCAAATATCTTTCGCAACTTTTCCTGTGAAATCCCGGGCCCGTAGTCTCTCACACTCAAATCAACGGTGTTGTTCTTGAGATTTTTCTTTAGCTTGATCACTAACTGGCCACCTTCACTCATCGCCTGTCGGGCATTGATTAAGAGGTTCATCAACACCTGTTGAATCTGATTTCCAATGGCGGAAATTTCAGGGATATCTTTGTCGATATCAATGTCGACCGAGATGCGATACTTCTGCATCTCCCGCTCCAGCAAAACCATCGACTCGTCGATCAACTTGCTCACATCCGTCAGTTCAAAATGCTCGCTTCGGTTTCGCGCCATCCCAAGTACAGCATTGGTGATTTTCGCAGCTCGCATGCCGGCATTGTTGATTTTATCGAACGCTTTATCCCGGGTCTGTTTGTCGTCGTGACGCATCCCCATTTTGGCGTAGTTAATGATTGTCATGAGAACGTTGTTGAACTCATGGGTTGTGGTACTCACGAGTTCGCCAAGTGCTGTCATTCTCTGAGACTGGTCGAGTTGCTTTTTCAACGCATCGATTTCATCTCGGAGGCGTTGAATTTCGTTTTGCTGCCCGTCGCTCACAAGCGATCCCTCCATGGTCGTTATATTTTAAGCATCCCGCACCGACGCGAACCTTAAGCCAAACCGCGCAGGCTTCCTGCCTTGCCTGTTTGCCAAAAACTACGAAAATCACTTAAAACCATTGGTTTTACCCGCGATTCGCCGCTTTTCCCTTTGATACTGCTATCGTCCGATTAGTGTGGGCGGCTAAACCTTGAATCTCTATAATCGGGTTGGGTAAGAAACGTTTTTTCTGCGCTTGGCAATGATCGCCTCCTCTTTGCACCGAGGTGTTCAAAATCGCTCCAAGTCACCCTCAACAACGTCAAGGAATGACGGTTTGCCAAAGACAAGGAATGTCGATGAGTACAATTCAGGAATTTGATCAATTAGTCGCGATTGCCGAAACGCTTGGCTATCGCATCCGCTACGACTACTTCGGAGGAACTGGCGGTGGAGTCTGTGAGTTCGCCGGTACAAAATGGCTATTTATCGATCTCGCACTCACATGCAATGAGCAGCTTGAGCAACTTCGAGGCACGCTAGCCAAGGAGCCGCTTCTTTCCACACTCAAACTCGATGACTCCATTCGAGATGAAATCTCAAAGCGGGTCGCCTGACTTCTCCCATCAAAAACTAGCCAACCCTCGGTTTAATGATGGTACCAGCATCTAAGGAATTGGTGCCAACGACTCGGCGTATCTCCGCTAGTGCCTAATGAGGCATCTGCCGATCCTTCTTCCCAGCGACTCCAAATATTGGGAAGCACAACCGTTTCCATGCTAACGATTTTGATTTCATTATCCGCAATCCACTGGTTCGCTGCCCGGACTGCCGCCTCGAATGTCTCGTGTTTACCCGGGTTTAAAAATCCGGGCGCAACAATCTCTTTCGGGACAAAATCTTTATATTTTAACATTGCTAATCCCTCTCACTATTTCTCACAATAGAGCTTTTGTGTCTCGATATATTTCTGCACCGCGCGTGGAGTCAAATAACGAATACTCTGTTGACCCGTTACCTTATCCCGTATTTTCCGGCTTTGAATATCAATTAATGGACTGACAATCGAATGGCGACAAAAGGATTCGTATCGCTGCGAATCAACATATTTTTTGAACACCGAGAGGTCGATCTCCTGAGCGCCCGGACGATTCACGACCAGCGGTGTTGCGAGCTGGCAGATTTCACCCGGTTCATGCCAAGTGTCAAAACTGTCCAGCGAGTCGGCGCCAAGTAATAAAAACAATTCATCATCGGGATGCAACTCACAAATCGCTTTAAGCGTATCTACGGTATAGCTGACGCCGCCACGGTCAATTTCAATACGAGCCAACTGGAATGCAGGGTGCCCGGCAATTGCAAGTTCGATCATCTCGATCCGCTGTCGATCAGTTCCTTGAGCCCCCTGCGTTTTATGAGGGCTCAATGCGCATGGGACGAACCAAACGGCGTCTAAGTCAGCCTGCTCCCGGCACTGCTCCGCCAATATCAAATGACCTTGATGAATTGGATCAAACGACCCCCCAAACACTCCAATACGCATACTTTTGCCAACCTTTTGTTTATTGCGTTGTCTCTCACCTTCGGAAACCTAACACAACTTTGAATAATAAACTACTAGCGTAAATTTTTGAAAATCCATAAGCTGGCCAATCCTCAACCGGCGAAAAAAGCATCCAAAGAATCAACACATTTAACTTAGGGCTCCTAGTCCCCTAAATATTCCTGCTGGAACGTGGGCAACGTGACCCTACGTGTCAACTGAATCTGATAAGTTAGTTCAATGGACCAGCAATCTCTTTTCAACGTCGAACCCCCACCTTGGCAACTGGATGACCAGGACGACTGGCTGGCTGCACGAATCGTATTTCCGGGCGCCCCTTTCGGTCCTTACGACTATTCCATCCCAGCTGAGTTGGAAAAATCTGTGCAACCCGGAGTTCGCGTAGAGGTCAATCTCGGCCGGGGTAACCGAATCATGATTGGCTACTGCATTGAGGTAATCGGCCCGTGTCACCCGGACGCTCACACGGTGAATCCCCAAAAATTAAAGCCGATCGGCCGGGTCATTGACGCAAAACCGTTAATTAACGCTTCGTTGCTTGGTCTAGCCAACTGGATTAGCGATTATTACCTCTGCCCAGTTGGTCAAGTCATTGAAACCATCGTCCCAACCGGCGTTCGTAACAAATCGGGCACCCGCGAAATGCTTTTCCTAAGTGCCGCCGAAGATTTGCAGCAACGCACCAAAACGATGAAATTGTCGCAACTGCAAAAGACCATCTTAGAAACACTGGTCAGCAGCGTTCAGGACTGGACACCGCGAGAGCTTGCCGAAACCGTCGGCTGTACCCAAGGCCCGATTTCAACTCTTCGAAAAAAAGGATTAATTGTTGCGACCACCAAACGGGTTCAACAGAAAACTCATGAGATTCCACGTGAACGCAGAACAGCTGACCTAGTTCTTAATGAAGAACAGCAAGACGCTCTCGACAAAATCAACCAACATATTGATTCCGACACTCACCGTACATTTCTGATGCACGGCGTGACTGGGAGCGGAAAAACCGAAGTCTATATTCGCGCCATTCAAAGAGTGGTGGAGTTTGGAAAACAAGCCATTGTACTCGTCCCTGAAATCAGCCTTACTCCCCAAACCCGTCAACGGTTCCGAGCCCGTTTCGATCGTGTTGCTGTGTTACACTCCCACTTAACAGCCGCTCAACGCGCCTGGCATTGGCAAGAGATCGCAGCTGGCCGCGTTCAAGTAATTATCGGCGCCCGGAGTGCAATCTTTGCTCCAACACCTCGACTAGGATTAATCGTTTTAGATGAAGAGCATGATGGGTCATTTAAACAGGACAAAGCACCAAGATACCACGCGCGTGATGTTGCGGACTGGCGGGCCAGCAATGAAGGCATTCCCTTAGTTCTTGGCTCAGCAACCCCATCACTTGAATCATGGCAGCGAACGATCGACGGCAAATACGAAAAACTTTCTCTCGCAAAACGTGTTCTCGACTTGCCCCTTCCCGATGTTGCTACCATCGACCTTCGTGTTGACTTTGGCGGGCGAAAACGATTCGGCCCCATCAGTCAAAAACTCCGACAGGAAATCACCCAGGCCGTATCGAGAGGCGGGCAAGTCATTTTGTTGCTAAACCGCCGCGGATTCTCTACCCGTATCCAATGCCCCGGCTGTGGAAACGTGGAAACCTGCCCCGACTGTTCAATTCCACTTACACACCATGTCGACGGAAATAAAGCGGTTTGTCATTACTGTGACCATCAAATTCCCGAACCCAAAAAATGCTCACAGTGCGGGAATGACTCCATTCGGTTTTCAGGACTGGGAACGCAACGATTAGCCGCCACCGTAGCTGCCATGTTTCCCGAAATTCCGATGATGCGAATGGATACTGATACCATGCGGAAACCGGGAAGCCACGAAAAAGCGCTTGCTAAATTCCGTAGTGGTGAGATCAAAATCCTGTTGGGAACTCAGATGATCGCCAAAGGCCTCGACTTCCCAAACGTCACGCTCGTAGGGGTCATTAACGCGGACACGGCGCTGCATCTTCCCGATTTTCGGGCTGCCGAACGAACTTTCGGATTGGTCACTCAGGTCGCCGGACGGACAGGGCGAGGAGAGAAGGGCGGCAGAGTGCTTGTGCAGACCTTTGATCCTGAACACAAAGCAATTCAAGCCGCAACGCGCCATGACTATCTCGGGTTCGCCGCAGAGGAGCTGCCTCATCGCGACGAATTCAAATACCCACCTTTTGGGTTTCAAGCAAGAATCGTAATTCGCGGAGAGCTGGAATCAAAAGCCGAACAAATGGCGGAGCATATTGCTGAACAGATAGAATTTGCTTCGGAAAAACTAAACACCGATGTCTCTGTTCTCGGCCCTGCCGCCGCCCCTGTCGAAAAACTCCGGGGAAAGTTTCGCTTCCATATGCTCCTGAGTTCAGAAACCTCCGGTACGTTGCAATCGGTCATTCGGCTCGCCCAAAAAACCATTAAATCAATTAATGATGTGCAGTGGATCGTCGATGTCGACCCGCAGGACATGATGTAGTTGCGGTTCAGTGAAACAACCTAGAGCACCTTTATTCCCCACAAAACACCCAACTTGGTGGCCCTCTCGTTTCGCAGGGACTTTCTCAACACCGCTGTTTCGCTCTGGCTTGGTTTAAGGAGCACTCCTACAATATTAGGGCGAGTAAATTTACCTATTAGAAAATCAAACTCCTATGTCCTATCGCGGTATCAAACGCGTCCTTGGCGAGTCTAACCTTGAACGGAAAATCCGTATCTGGTTCGGCATGTGCCTATTGGGTTTGATGGGAGGATCTTTTTGGCTGTTAAATAAAATTACCGAAGATCAAATCTATGACAACATTCAGAAAACGGCAAAAAGTTTTAAATCGGACCATCTCCTGCGGACACACCTAGGGAATATTCAAAACATTCCTCAAGCCGAAGAGGAGCTCCTCGTAAAACTGGCTGAGGATGGCGCGGGTTACATGTACACCGCGCAAACTATTTTTTTACCAAATAAAGTCACCCGCAATCTAATTGGCACATTCGATAGTGGACTCTCAAAGCCCAAACCGCTGCCCGATGAGTCGCCAGACCAAAGTGAGAATAACAAAAAAGAAGAAACCAACCGCCTCAAATTGCTTACCGAACTAGCGAAACCACTCCAGTTGAATCAAGATCGACTCGACGCGTACAAAAAAAGGGACGTTGATAAATACGAAGAGTATAAAAAAGCGATCGAAGAGGATCCGACAGCCGATGATTGGAATTCCTGGGAGGTCGACAACTTCGAGGGCGGGCAATTTGTCTATTACGCACCAATCATTTTCAATACAGAATGCAGTGCGTGCCACTGGCTCATTACTGAGGACCAAGACATCCAGCTAGAACTCGATGGTCTTCAACAACGCCTGATCGAAGATGACATCAAAACGGAAGACATCGACAACATCCTTGCTGAAAAAAATAAATACGCACCGTCCTTCTTTCTAAAAATATCGCTCGATGACAAATTGACACAGGATACTCTCACACGGAGTCGCGCAATCCTAATCTCAGTTGCGATTGGAACCGTCGTTATCTGCGTGGCTTTTCTTTGGGCAATCGTCCGGTATGTGATTGTCAAACCATTGGCTCACCTTCGTGACGTAACGGAAGAAGTCAGCCAGGGCAGAATGGATGTTCGCGCCGAAGTCAACACAGGGGATGAGTTTGAAGAATTGTCACGTTCGTTCAATCGCATGCTGAGACACCTCATGGATACGCAGGTGGCACTCCAGAATGCCAACCAGGATCTCGACAGTAAAGTCGACGAACAGGCGCAATTGAATTTAAAGCTCTATGAGATGAACCAGATTAAAAGTGAGTTTCTGGCTAATATGAGCCATGAATTGCGGACACCATTGAACAGCATCATTGGATTTTCAGAAATACTCGAAACGGCAAAAGGCCTCGAAGACAAACAGGTTCGTTTCGCCTCCAACATCCGAAACTCTGGCCGATTACTTCTCGATTTAATCAACGACATCCTTGATTTAGCCAAGCTTGAGGCTGGCAAAATGAAAGTTAATCCCAGTGAATTCAAACTGCCTCAACTCATCTCGGAGCTTTGCGAGATGGTCGCGAACCTGGCGGAAACCAAAAACATTCAACTGACCGTTGATGTTAACTCTAATTTCCCGGTTGTCTTTCAAGACAAGATTAAACTCCAACAAATTTTAACCAACCTGCTCTCTAACGCGATTAAATTTACGCCAGAAGGCGGCCGCATTAATGTCACCGCAGAGCAGCTGGATTCGAATCCTACTGAACTCCAAATCCACGTGCGAGACACCGGCATAGGTATCGCCGCTCCGGATCAAGCCATCATCTTTGAAAAATTCCGACAGGGACCCTCCGCCATTGGAACAGACTCGCTGACCCGCGAGGTCTCTGGCACCGGCCTGGGGCTTTCCATTGTAAAGGAACTCTGCATTCTTCTCGGAGGCAAAATCCAATTGGTTTCAGAAGTTGGAAAAGGAAGTACTTTTTCTGTTACGTTACCTTGGCGATTTCAGGCCGAGCCAAAAATCAACTCGGAAATTTCAGAGACCATAAACGAACTTACCAAAAGCCAACGCGTTGACTTTGCCAGAGCAAACCTCACTCCAACCCCCCAGACTGAAGATCTTGAGAGCCTGCCATCAAGCTCGGCGGCGACAGACCCATCCGACTAGTCATCCAGCTGCCTAGTTGCAGTTACCACATGACGCTAAACTTTTGCAACTTGATCAACTAAACTACTGCTTTCCTACCTCCTTTTCCAAACAATGCTCCGTGAATAACTCAGCCGCCGACACAATTGAAGTTCATTTATTTACCGATGGTGGGTGCAGTGGTAACCCCGGACCAGGCGGGTGGGGTTTCATATTAAGACACCTCGCATCGGGAAAAGAGATTGAAAAATCCGGCGGCATGGCACTAACAACCAACAACCAAATGGAATTGGAAGCTGTCATTCAGGGCCTCGCAATGCTTAAACGACCTTGCCGCGTCGAACTTTTCACCGACAGTGTTTACGTGGGCAAAGGAATGACAGAATGGATGCCGAAATGGAAAGCCAACGGATGGAAGCGACGCGAAGGAAAAAAATTAGTCCCCGTCAAAAATGAAGAATTCTGGAAACGTTTGGACCAGCAACTCACTCGCCATCGAGTGAAGTACACCCGTGTTGCCGGACATAGTGGGCACGAAGAGAACGACCGTGTTGATGGACTCGCTGTCGCGGCCTACCAGAAATACCTTTAAACAGCCCCTCCCATCGACGGAATCTGCCATCCCGGGTCTACCCGTTTGTTGTCGAATCGAACAAAATAAGGCATGGTTGATTCTGAACAATCCCCCTCTACACCTCCCGACGCGGCTCCGATTGAGAGACTAACTCAGTCGATCCTTTCGATTCACGGAATTGGGGTTCAGCGCGCCAAGTTGCTTCAAAAGCTTGGATTGCATACGGCTGCTGATTTGTTGTTCTTTTTCCCTCGATCTTACGAAGACTTCACTGAACTACACCAAATCACTGAACTCCAAGACGAGCAAATGGCCAACGTTGTCGGCGTAGTGGAAGATATCGACCCGGCAATTACTGGTCGTGGCAAACACATTTTGTCTGTTTTGTTCAAACAGAACGACCAGTTTTTGAAAGCAATTTGGTTCAATCAGTCGTTCATGACCAAGAAATTCCAAATTGGCCAGCGCGTACTTTTGCGAGGCAAAACCAAATTGGTCTCTGGGCGTTTTCAAATGTCTCATCCCAAAACAATCTGGCTGGACGCCGATCAGGATGTCGAAAACGAAAAACAACTTTCTCCCGTTTATCGATTAACCGAAGGAATCAATCAGCGGCAAATGCGCGAGTTGATTTCAGAAACCATCGAAAGTTGTGCCGGGCTAATTCAAGAGGCATTTCCTGAAGACTTACGAAAGCAAGTTGAAGTTTGCGAAATCGAAACCGCAATTCGTCAAATCCACGCTCCCAAAAACCATGAACAAATGGAAAAGGCTAGATCACGGTTGGTCTATCAGGAACTCTTCATCCTTCAACTTGCTTTGGCCATTCGCCGACACAGGATCCGCACCACTAATGTCTCGCCCCGGCTTGAGTTAACGCCAAAAATTCGTTCTCGAATTGTTGGCAGGTTGCCTTTTACATTGACTGAAACTCAAAAAAAGGCCTTTCAGGAAATTGCCACTGACATGGGGCAGAAGTTTCCGATGAACCGGCTTTTACACGGTGAAGTTGGCAGTGGGAAAACCGTCGTCGCTGTTTGCGCCATGCTACTCGCCGTCGCTCACGGAAATCAAGCGACCCTTATGGCTCCTACGGAAATCCTTGCGCAGCAACATTTCCAAACACTGAAAAAACTTCTTGAAAACAGCCGGGTTCGCATGGTGCTCTGGACTGGAAGCCTTAAGCCGGCGGAAAGAAAAAAAATCTCGAAGCAGATTTCTGACGGGGAAGTCGATCTTGTTATTGGCACCCAAGCAGTCGTGGCTTCTAAAATTGACTTTCATCAACTTGGACTAGTCGTCATCGATGAGCAACATAAGTTTGGAGTCCGGCAACGTGCATTACTAAAACAATCCGG
Organism: Planctomycetota bacterium; assembly: GCA_029979005.1. GTDB lineage: Bacteria > Planctomycetota > Planctomycetia > Pirellulales > Pirellulaceae > Mariniblastus. The sequence goes on from JAPOIJ010000039.1 coordinate 15,662, forward strand.
GCACGATCCACACTACCTCGTCATGACGGCAACGCCGATCCCAAGAACCATCTCGATGACTCTTTTTGGAGATCTCGATGTCTCAATACTTGAGCGAACCAGTGGGGTGGGGCAAAAAGTAAATACTTACCTCGGCCTCGAAAAAAATCGCGACCAATGGTGGGAGTTCTTTCGTAAGAAGCTGAAAGAAGGTCGGCAAGGATTTATTGTCGCTCCGCTGGTCAACGCTGATGACGACTCGGAATTGAGCAGCGCAGAACGAATGTTCGAAACACTCGCTAACGGACCACTTTCTGAATTTCGATTGGATGTCCTCCATGGCAAACAGTCTACCGAGGAAAAGGACATAGCGATGCAGAATTTTGTTTCCGGAAAAACGCAAGCGATTGTGGCCACGGGGGTGGTCGAAGTTGGCATCAACGTCCCCAACGCTACGCTAATGACAATTGAATCTGCTGAGCGATTCGGGCTATCTCAACTCCACCAATTAAGAGGCCGCGTAAGCCGTGGCACTCACCCCGCATTCGTTTGTGCTTTTGCCACAACAGACGACCCAGAATCAAACGAGCGGCTCACCGCATTTGCCGACAACGATAACGGATTTGAGCTGGCAGAAATCGATCTGCAAATTCGCGGCCCCGGTAATTTATTTAGTACCCAGCAAAGCGGATTCCCTCCTTTGATGATCGCTGACCTAATTCGCGATGCAGATATTCTTAAATCAGCTCAGCATGATGCTCGAAAGTTAATCGATCAGGATCCTGAATTAGAAGGCAGTGACTACCAGCGGCTACGACAGCTTGTCTTTGCGAGGTACGGCAAGGCCTTGCAGCTAAGCGACGTGGGTTAAACAGGTTTTCAACGAAGCCGGATTGGAAATTATCCAGGACGGGACATGATCCCGCCAATTATCGTAAGGATTCCAAAACTACCACAAAGAAGAGAAAGCCCGCCAAGCACGATTCCAATCCAAGCGTGCGCCGATCCTTTGATTACTGGATTTCGTTTTCTGTCGGCCAAGCCCATAAAGCCTAAAACGATCGAGACAAACCCCAGTGGAAAAATTAAGAGTGAACCTATTCCGAGGTAATAGGAAATAAGAGCTTTGGGGTTTTTGTAGGGGATCAAGCCGCCCGTTGCATCGCCCTCGCCAGTTCCGCTCGGACTGGCGACGTTTTGGGGTTGGGCGGTAGAGCGGTATGGATTTTCGGAATCTTCAGACATTGGAACGCCCCTGTAAACGAAAGCTTTTAAAGACCATAACCTGAAAAGTTAACAGACAGTTAGCGTTCCGTCAAAATTAGTGGGCGACAGCAATTTCCTCGCCAACTTCCCAATTCGTAAATTCGTTTTCATCACGAATGACTTTTCGATAAATCGTATCTCTTTCAACGGGATCACGTCCCGCTTCGCGAATGAGGTCTTCAAGTCGCTCAACTGACAAAAACTCGGGAGTCGTTGCACCTGCATCATGATAGATCAGCTCCTGTCGAACCGTGCCGTCAAGATCGTCTGCTCCGTAAGCCAGGGCTGCCTGTGCGGTTCCGATCCCCAACATAATCCAATAGGCCTTCACATGGTCGATGTTGTCAAGCATCAAACGACTGATCGCAATTGTCCTTAAATCTTCGGTAGCGGTTGGTTTCTTGATGTGGTCAAGGCCCGTGTTTTCCGGATGAAATGCGAGTGGGATAAAAGTCTGGAACCCGCCCGTTTCGTCTTGAAGATCGCGAAGACGAATCAAGTGGTCAATCCGGTGAAATGGCTTTTCCACGTGTCCGTAGAGCATTGTGCAATTCGTTTTAATTCCTAATTGATGAGCGGTGCGATGAATGTGGATCCAATTATTTCCATCCGCCTTGTGTTCACAAATCTGATCGCGAACCTCCGGGTGGAAAATTTCTGCCCCGCCACCGGGCATGCTTCCCATCCCCGCCTCTTTCAGTTCTTGCAAAATTTCAGCGGTAGGACGCTTTTCAAGAAATTCAAACCAATTGATCTCGACCGCCGTCCAGGCCTTAAGATGGAGTTTGGGGAAATTCTCATGCAGTAACGCAATCATATCCCGGTACCAAGCGTACTTTCGCTGGTGATGCAGTCCACCAACAACATGCAGTTCGGTGCAACCGTTATCCGTAGCTTCCTGGCCGCGAGCGATAATTTTTGCGTCGTCCATGGCGTAGCTCTTGTCACTGCGAAGGTCTGACCGAAACGCGCAGAAGACACATCGGTACACACAAACATTCGTCGCATTAAGATGCGAGTTAATGTTGTAGTAGGTAGCGTTCCCGTTCTTACGCTCCCGCACTAAGTTTGCAAGCTGACCCAGATCATTGACCGGAATGTCCGGATCGTACATCAGCAATCCGTCATCCAACGACAATCGCTCGCCAGACTCAACCTTATCGCGGATAGGCTTTAAACGTGGATCAACAGAAAAAATCATTTCGGGTCTTTCAAGAAAAATTAATTCTCGTGTATTTAGCCGTTGTAAATCAGGGCAATGTTGTGACTTTCGTCGGGTCAACCACCACTAATTCAGGGAGAAACGGGCGTCGAGTGGCAGCAACCAATCTTTGATCGGTTAAAACCGCTGCAGAGTTTATTCTGACCATTGGAAACTGTCCATCTTGTCCTGTAAATAACCGCTTCTAGCTACTTTAAATAACCAGTAAATCAAGAGTCCCCGCCGCCAACAAACCCACACTAATAATCGAATTCACATTAAAAAAAGCGACATTTACCCGGTCTAAATCGTCTGGCCGCACGAGCGAGTGTTCGTAAATCAAAAGCAGAGTTACCGCCACCAGCGTGCCCCAGTACAGCCAACCAAAACCCAATTGAGGTCCGCCAACAAGAAAGGTCCAGGGCAAACTAGCCAACAAACAGATCATGATGAAATGGCAAACACCGGCCAATCGCAACGCACCGCCCATCCCGAGTCTCACTGGAATACTGTTCAAATGATGTTCCCGATCATACTCAAAGTCCTGACAAGCATAGATCATATCGAATCCGGCGACCCAGAACAGGACTGCGAGTCCAAGAACAACCGAAGGTAGTAAATCGAGAGGATCATCCAGGACAACCAGACCTCGAATAGCAAGCCATACGCAAACGGGGGAAAGCATCAATGCCAAGCCGAGCCAAAAATGTGCTAGAGACGTGAATCGCTTTGTATAGCTGTAGCCAAACAGTACTCCCATGACCGGAATCGAAACCAAAAGCGGAAGAAAGTTCGGAAGAAAGAAGCAGGTTCCAGCAACGAACAAAAGTGTCGAGAACACAGTGAACGAAACGACCGAAGCAACTGACAATTCCCCCGCTGGTAAATGCCGACGCGCCGTTCGCGGATTTTTAGCATCAATAGCCCGATCAGCCAATCGATTGAAAGCCATCGCCGCGCTGCGAGCACCCACCATGCAAACCAGGATTCCAACTAAATGCAACCAACGAAAGCTCACGAGCCTTTCTGGATCAGGTACCGACCACGCCATGACTGCAGCGAGCAGAGCAAACGGCAGCGCGAAAATGGTGTGGCTGAACCGAATCATCTCAAGTAGTTTTTTCAATTGCGGAAGCATAAGGCTAAGGCCGTACTCTCGATGTTCAAACCAGAAATCGTAGAATCAAAATAAACGTTTACTCTACACCCCAACGACCAACCAGATCATGTTCTATGTCAAATTGGTCCAAGATACGTGCGACGATGAAATCAACCAGATCCGAAACCGCTCCGGTCTCCTGATAGAACCCGGGGGATGCAGGCAAAATGGTCGCACCCGCAGCACAGGCAGTCCGCATATTGTCGATTTGAATTAACGACAAGGGTGCTTCACGGGGAACTAATACAAGTGGTCTATTTTCTTTAAGGTGAACGTCGGCAGCCCGCTGAATTAAATTTCGGCTAGATGCCGTCGCGATCCCTGACATCGTCCCACCGCTGCAAGGACAAACAATCATTCCACGCGTCTTAAAAGAACCACTGGCAATCGGGGTCATGAAATCTTTGTAATAATGATAAAACAACTTGCCGTCGGGAACGTGACCGTGGAGCAGCTGACTTATTTCAAACTGTTCAAGATCCAGCGTCAAATTCAGTTCATGCTTGGCCACGACGCGGGCTGAATCGCTGATCGTCAGATGAACTTCTAATTGAGAATCTAGTAATACCTGAAGCAACCGCTGGCCATAGACCAAACCGCTCGCCCCGGTAATTGCCAAAACAATTGGGGATTGACTCATTCTTCACTCGCTACTTGGTTCCGATATAAAGCGTCGCAATCCCGAAGGTCAGGGGATAAAACTTAGCCGTCGACAGCCCTGCTTTCAACATGCGTTCGGTAAGTTGTTCGTAGCAAGGAAATTCTCCAACACTATCGGGCAAGTAGCTGTAAGCGCTCGAGTCATTCCGTGCCATCCACTGACCAATCCGCGGAAGTATGTTCTTAAAATACCAGCCGTACAGTCCTTTGACGGGTTGGTATCTTGGCACCGAAAATTCCAGGATTGCTACCTTCCCTCCCGGTTGGCAAACTCGTGTCATCTCACGGAGCCCGAGATCCGTGTCCGCAACATTTCGTAACCCGAACGCAGCCGACACGACCTGAAACCGATCGTCTTCAAACGGAAGATTCTGAGCGTCCGCTTCCACAAAGGAGACCACCCGTTCAGTTTTGTTGCTTTTCTCCCGACCGACCTCCAACATCTCGTAACAAAAATCTGAACCGACAACGGGCACCTTGCCGTCAGTGTATTTATGAAACGAGAACGCGAGGTCACCAGTTCCCGTGCAGACATCTAAAATCGGGTCTGTTTGATTCGGCTTCAACTTGCGAACAGATTTCCAACGCCAATAACGATCCACGTTCATCGATAAGAGATGATTCATTCGATCATATTTAGGCGCAATTTCGCCGAACATCTTCCGAACACGCTCATTTGATTTATCGACAACCATAATTGGCTCTGTTTCCCGCATCGTTTGGCTTGGAGACCGAATGGCCAATGATTTTAATGTAAAACATCGCCCACACCGCTGTACTTGAATTGACCGAATCTGTCAGGATACATTAACTGATGGGAAATGCTATGGAACTACCTAACCAGCCGAAAATATCACTGTTTTAGCTTGAATCAAATGAATCGCCCCGTATTGGATGTCGCCCTGCTACCCAGTCTCGTTTCCCCGGAATCGCTCACCGGACAAACCGTTATCGTCGTCGATGTTCTGCGAGCAACAACAACGATCGTCAGTGCGCTTTACAACGGATGCACCGAAATTATGCCCCAACCCACCGTGGAAGCGGCTCGCGAGGCCTTTCGGCAGTTTCAAGGAGATGCCGTCATCGGTGGAGAGCGGGGTGGGAAGATTGTCGAGGGATTTCATCACGGCAATTCCCCAATCGAATACACACCCTCGACCATTAAAGGCAAGACTCTCATTCTAGCCACCACCAACGGCACGGTTGCCATGGAACATTGCCGAGCTGCCAATCGTGTACTTATCGGTGCGATGGTAAATCTCGAAGCGGTGGCGCAGCAGGTTAAAGAAGATTCCCAAGTGACCGTGATTTGCTCTGGCACCGATCGCTGCATTACCAGCGAAGATGTGCTGTTCGCTGGTGCCCTAGTGGATCGAATCATGGCGCTTCGCACCGAATCCAATCAGCCCAGTGGTCAATTGACAGACATGGCCTCGATCGCACTGGGACATTGGAAAACAACTCGGCAGGAATTGGACCGAGGCAAACCTCTTGCCGATTTTTTCCGAAACGCCAGGGGTGGCATCAATTTAGTCAAAATTGGGCATGATCCGGATATCGTTTTTGCCTCGCAGATTGACACGTTTGATCTTGTCCCTGAGCTGGATCTTCAGCACTGGATTATCAACGATCCTCAGTCGCCAAAAAATTAGAATACTTGCCATCCTGACACGGCTCTCCCGCCTACTGTTAACTCCATTTAGAAAGTAAAATGGAGTCGGTCAAACCTGAATTCTTAGGTAAAATTGAGCTGCGACACCGTATCTCACCCAAATGCCAACGCAACCCATCAAGCTTCTATTGGACCCTAAGCCATGAATATGGACTCGATTGTCTCCCTCTGTAAACGACGAGGTTTTCTATTTCAATCCAGCGAAATCTATGGTGGTTTACAGGGATTTTGGGATTATGGTCCACTCGGCGTTGAGCTCAAACGAAATGTCAAAGAGGCATGGTGGTCCGACATGGTGAACGGGCATGATGACATGAGTACGCTCGCCGGGGCTCCTTCCCCTTACGCGATGGAAGGTCTGGACTGCACAATCATTATGCACCCTCAGGTCTGGAAATGCTCGGGACATTACGACCTCTTTCACGATCACATGGTCGACTGTCGAGAGACAAAAAAACGGTATCGTTACGACCAAATCAATGGCCGTTGGGTGGAAGCAAAGGGGAGAAAAATCTTCGTCACAGCTCCCGCTGGAGAAGACGAGCAAGAGCATTTTACAAAACAAACCCTCAAGTTCTTCAAACTGCGTAACAAGCACATTGACGATTTGAAATGGGATGGCCCCGTCGTTTGCTTAACGGATTTAGACAACTTCGAGGAAGTACTCGGACCGGATGCAAAATCACTTGGCTCTCTCACCGAACCTCGCGAATTCAACTTGATGTTTAAAACATTCGTGGGAGCCCTTTCCGGAGAAGAAGGTGCTGCGTTCTTGCGACCCGAAACGGCGCAAGGAATTTTCGTTAATTTCAAAAATGTTCTCGACAGCACTCGACATCGCTTACCGCTGGGTATTGCCCAAATTGGAAAGAGTTTTCGAAATGAAATCACACCTCGTAATTTCACTTTCCGGTCTCGAGAATTCGAGCAAATGGAAATTGAATTTTTCTGCCACCCGGATCAGTCACAAGACTGGTACCGCTACTGGCGCGACCGACGCCTCAAATGGTATCACGATCTCGGCATTTCCAGCGACAACCTGATTATGCGTGAACACCATCAAAACGAACTGGCACACTATTCGGTTGGTACCGCTGATATTGAATACGCCTTCCCATTCATGTCCGATGGCGAATACGGCGAACTTGAAGGGGTTTCGCATCGCGGAGATTTTGATCTGCGGAGCCATATGGAAGGTAAACTCGACGAAAAATCTAACGATCTTGCCCTGCAACTCAATGCCGACGGTAAACCTAAATGGAAGGGCAGCGGCAAGGATCTCTCCTACCGCGATGACCTTACCAATGAAAAGTATGTCCCGCACGTAATCGAACCATCCGCTGGAGCCGACCGGGCCGCCTTGGCATTTCTCTGCGAAGCCTACACGGAAGATGAGCAACCTGATGAAAAAGGAAAAATGCAAACTCGTACGGTAATGAAGCTTCATCCCCGCTTAGCACCCATCAAGGCTGCCATATTCCCACTGGTCAAAAAAGACGGAATGCCAGAAGTCGCAAAAGACGTCTATCTGGATCTCAAAAAACATTTCAAGGTCTTCTATGACGAGAAAGGGGCCGTCGGGCGGCGTTATCGTCGACAGGACGAAGCAGGAACACCGTACTGCATAACGGTCGACGGTCAAACACTCGAAGATCAAACCGTAACCATTCGTGATCGAGATTCATTAGAGCAGACAAGAATCAAAATTGACGAATGCGAATCGGTCATTCGCGACCGAATTCGGCAGTAGTAAGACCGGCCCGCGTTGACTGAACCATTCCAGACCTACGCCTCAGCGGCTAAAATTGCCATGGCTTCGTCAGATATATTGAAGTTAGCGGAAACCATCTGAACATCATCGTGGTCGTCTAAAGCTTCCATCAACTTTAAAACTTTCCTCGCATCGTCGACTTCCAGATCAACCGTGTTTTGCGGGATGCGGGTGAGCTGTTTGGATTCACAAGGTACATCCGCTGCTTCCAGCGCGTCACTTACGTCGGTGAAAACGTCCGGCTCGCAAATAACCTCGAAGCTACCTTCATTAGCCGCGATATCCTCCGCCCCCGCTTCCAATGCAAGTTCCATCAGTTTCTCTTCATCGATCTTGTCGGCTGAAATAACAATCAACCCTTTTCGATCGAACATGTAACTGACACAGCCCGTCGCTCCCATCTTTCCGCCACCCTTTTCAAACAGCTTACGCAACTCAGGCGCCGTTCGGTTTCGGTTGTCAGTAAGAATATCACACATGACAGCAACCCCGGCGGCAGCGTAACCTTCGTAGATGATCTCTTCGTAATCATCTCCGCCAGTTTCACCGGCACCCTTCCGAATCGCCCGTTCGATATTGTCCTTGGGCATACTGACTGCTTTGGCATCCTGAATTGCGGTGCGCAACCGGACATTTCCATCTGGGTCAGCACCACCTGCTTTGGCTGCAACAATAATTGCTTTTGAAAGTTTACTCCACGCCTTGCCGCGCTTGGCATTGGTCGCTGCTTTCTTATGCTTGATGTTTGCCCACTTACTGTGGCCCGCCATCGGATCACCTCTTCATTACGAGATTCAAGTTCCATTCATCCAGCACAGTTAAATCAACCGCTTATTATGCCGGACGTCTCTTTCCTATCGGGGTTTTTTCTTTGAAAGCCGTTTTGTCGGCGATTTCTTTTTGGTTACTTTCTTAGTCGCTTTCTTCGTTACTTTCTTTGTCGCTTTCTTTGTCGCTTTCTTCGTTACTTTCTTAGTCGCTTTCTTAACCGGCTTTGCAGTCGATTTTTTGACTGGTTTAGCTGCCGCTTTCTTTACAACCTTCTTCTTCGTTTTAACGGCAGCCTTTTTCGCGACAGGCTTTCCCTTCGCCGTAGTCTTCTTCGCCGCCGCTTTCTTCACCACGGCCTTGGCAGGCTCTTTTTTCGCAGGTGCTTTCTTCTCCGACTCTTTCTTGCGGCTGGCACGTTTGGGGAATCGCTCTTTCGCGTCACCACTGATTTTCAAGATCTTAGCTCGAATCGCGTTACTGAAAGGTGCGCTATTAAAAGCGACTGCCAGTTGATGAACCAGAATCGAAAACTCTGCTCCCTTGGCCTTTGCGATCGTTCGCTCTAAACCAGGGACACGATCTTTCTTTGACTCATCTTCGGTCACGATTCCAAGTACGTAAAACAATCGCATCAAAGAGTGATCAAGCGGAATTGAGTGGCCACCCAGCCCGTTTTGAGCCACATAGGACACAACAAATTGCGAAACGCCATTGAATTTTTGAAAGGTCTGAACGGCTTTACTAAGGTTTTCTTTCTTCAAAAAATCAAGATCGAACTGATAGTAGTGTTCAAAAACACCGTGAAGTGTCTTTTTCAAACTCTTCGCCGCCGCCGTCGGATCCGATAGATTGCGACACGACTCTTCCAACTCGGCCACTGTTGTTACCCGGACTTCGTTCCAATCGAAATAATTCTCCTGGAGCCTCGCGAATGCATCATCCGCCGCATCAAAGGTGGAATTCTCGAGGCAACACCCATAAATCATATGCTCCAAAACCGACCGGTTCGAAGGAGGGGTTATTACTTGATATTCTTTTTTGACGAACTTGTGCAGTTTCGTAATCAAATCAGCTCGGTTTTTCGCGGACATTTCTTCTCTTTACAACGGTGGAACCAAATTGGATTTAAATAGATTAACGTATCAGGATAGTCTCGATTTCTTGGGCGTCACCACATTGAAAGGAATTCATTGCGATAAAGCTCCATCCAGCGAAGATCTAATCGTTTAAACCGGATCTTCAACTGATTTGTCCGGACTTCCCTGGCCAGATTCGTGCGTTTCATCAACAGTCACGGCATCGCTAAGCGATTCCTGTGGATCGGCGGCATTGGTATCCTCAGACCCACCAGCATTCTCGGAGGCAGCTTGCTCATGCTGCTCACGCTCTGCCGGCAGCACTTCTTCAAGAATACGAGTCACCAGCAACGCATGCTGGATTCCCTTGTCAAGAACAAACTGTAACCGCGGAGTGTATCGCGTATCGATACGATTCCCAACCTTCTGCTGTAGGTAACCAGCCGAACTTTGTAGCCCGCGAATGCAGAGTCCTTGCTTTGTCTCATCTCCCATCACCGAAACATGAACCTTAGCTTGTCGCATGTCGGGAGAGACTTCGACGAGTGTCACCGTGACATCTTTGATCCTCGGGTCCTTGAGATCAGCGATGATCGCCATACTCACAACTTCTCGGATCGCCTGAGCGGCCTTTAAAACACGACGGGAACTCATAATTCAAAGCCTGAAAATGACACTAAAACAAAAGGGACAACTACGGACAACCGCCCGTCACTAAAATTCGAAATCTACAGGGTTCTCGCCACTTCTTCGATCTTGTAGGCTTCGAGCGTATCACCTTCCTTGATGTCATTGAATTTTTCCAGCTTAATTCCGCACTCCATACCACGCTGGACTTCCTTAGCGTCATCGCGCTCACGCTTCAACGATTCAATCGGGTAGTCACCGATTACCGTTTGATCACGGATGACTCGCATCCGGCATTCACGCTGAACCGAACCACGCATTACCCGGCAACCGGCAATCATTCCGGTCTTACTGACACTAAATGTTCGCAAGACCATCGCCATGCCTAATTCAACCACTTGCTCTTCAGGTTTCAAGCGTCCCTCTAGCGTAGCCTTTAGGTCATCCGTGATCTTATAGATCACGTCATATCGACGAATCTCAACACCAAGTTCATCCGCGAGGGACCGGGCTTCTTCATTGGCTACAACGTTAAAGCCAACAATTACGCCTGACGAAGCATGTGCCAAACGAACATCTCCGACCGAGACTCCACCGGCGAGCGATTGAAGAATCTTAATTTCAACTTCGGGATGTACGATCTTGCCGAGTTCTTTTTGAATCGCTTCAATCGAGCCTTTTACATCGGCACGAATGATGAGGTTCAAAGTCACCATGTCCTGAGAGTTACGATTCAGGTTCCCTGATTCCAGCAATTTCTGGAACTCGTCGAGGGACGTCTCAACGGACCGACCACCGACTTGCTCAACTTTACCTCGATGAACCCTTGTCGCCGCGATTTCGCGGGCCTTGGCGACGTCATCTACCACGTAAAATTTATCACCCGCACCCGGTGCAATATCGAGTCCCGTCAGATTTACTGGAGTCGAAGGCTCCGCTTCTTTCAGTTTTTTCTTGGGACGCAACGTGTCATGCATCGCTTTTACTTTTCCAAATGCCCCGCCGCAAACAACAACATCACCCACCTTAAGAGTTCCGCCCTGAACCATAATTTTGGCGACCACTCCACGATCCGATTGTTGCTCCGCCTCCAAACATGTTCCAAAAGCAGGTCGCGATGGATTCGCTTTGTACTCGTGAAGTTCAGCGGTAACCAGAATGGTTTCTAACAAATCATCCAACCCGGTTCCGGCAATAGCACTGGTCTGAATCACTTCCGTTTCGCCACCCCACTCACTTGGCAGCAATTCATGGGTGGCTAAGTCCTGCAATGCTTTGTCTGGTGTGACTCCTGGTAAATCGATTTTGTTCAACGCAACGATGATCGGAACGCCGGCAGCCTTCGCATGGCTAATTGCTTCCTCGGTTTGAGGCATGATACCGTCGTCCGCAGCGACAACCAAAACAGCGATATCCGTGACGTTGGCACCGCGAGCTCGCATCTCTGTGAACGCTTCGTGACCCGGTGTATCAACAAAGGCAATCTTATTTTCACCCTTTCTGATTTCATACGCGCGGATGTGCTGGGTAATTCCACCTGCCTCACCCGATACAACATCAATCCCGATCAGTGCATCCAGCAAAGATGTTTTTCCGTGATCAACGTGACCAAGGAAAGTCACAATTGGCGCTCTGGCTTCGAGAGCACCGGCGTCTTCTTGTTCAACATCGAAATCGGCAAGCAATTCATCTTCAAGCGATTGGTATTCGCGAATCTCTAATTCGATACCCAGCTCTTCGACGAGCAATTCGACCATCTCATCTTCGATAATCGAATTGATATTCTTATTTGATTCGTCACCCAGTTGTTTGATCGCAAACAACACCTTCACTTTAGGAACACCTGCAGCTTCCGAAAACTCACGAACAGTACATGGAAGCTGGAGGACGACGTTGTCTTTCCGCGGGGCGGCTGTATTTACAGTTGGTCCCGAACGACGGCGACGGAAAGACGACTGGTTGCGAGCCGGCCTTCGGTTTTGACGAGAAGGACGTGAGCCCATGACACTGTCGTCACGACCTCCACGCTCGCGTCGGGAACCTAGACCCCGCTTTTTTGTTGATTCTTCCGAATCAATCATCGCATCGGCAGCTTTACCTTTTTTCTTCTTATTTTTAGACTTGGTGAGGTGCTCCAGCGGCGCAACACCCCCGCCGGATTTCACACTCTTAATCGCATCCTGTGGGAGCGCAATATCGGGTTTTTGAACCTTCTCACCAGATTCTTTTCGTGGCTGCGGTTGCTTAACTTCAGGCATCGCGGCAAAACGAACGTTCGCTCCAGCAGGTTTCTTTTTAGGCGCGTCCTTCTTGGCTGCATCACCTTTAACATCCGCGCTTTGGTCGAGGTTTTTAAGCTGACGACGTGGAGCTACCCCCGGCTGACGACGTGGCATTAAGGGAGGCTTGACCGTCGGAGCACCTGTTCCAGAGGACTTTGGCTCAGCAACATTCGCCTTCGCGGGTTCTTTCGGTTTCTCTGTCGACTCTTCCGGCTTGGGCTTTACACCGCGAATTCGATCAAGCAGACCGCCGCGTTTGGCCGGGCGAGCCGGTTCCTCCGACGATGTGACCGGTGTTTCGACAGCCTCCTCAACGACTGCTTGAGATTCGACTTCCGTCTCTTCTTCAACCGCCGGGGGAGCCACGGAAACGGGCGAAACAATTTCACCAATCTTCTTTTTTGAAGCCACCGGACGCACAGGGCGCATGGGTGCGGCCACGTCAGGCTTGGGCTCCGCTTTCGAATCCTCACCTCCAGACATGAATTGCTTGACGATGGCAATCTCGTCATCTTCCAGACTTGCTAGCGCAGAGCCTTTACCCTTGATATTTGCTTTTTCACAAATCTCAAGTAATTGCTTGTTATCAAGCCCAAGTTCTTTTGCAAACGCGTAGATGCGTACGGGCACGTGGCGTGACCTTCCTTCTTTGTTGGGCGATCCCGACTCTGACACCAGAACCGAAGAACCGCCACCTTTTAAAAATTTGCTTTACATAAAACGTCCCCTCTGCCGAACAGTGAAAAGAAAACAACGATTTCGTTGATTTCCATACCTGGCACAGACACGGTTATATATCCCCACGAATTAAATGAGCTGGCTATCGCTAACTCATCTAATTCGACTAATAGTAGTTTCGCCTACTCCGGTGAACCCTCACCTTCTGTGGGCTTTGCGGGCTCCGCCGACTCAGTTGAATCAGCAGCCGCCTCTTCGGAAGCACTCGCCGCTTGAGCTCGCAACTGCTGCTCGGCTGCGACCCGTTTCGCCTCCACGGCGGCCACCGCAGCAGCCGCTTTTTTCGCTCGTTTTTCTTCCGCTTCTCGCTCTTCCGCTTCCACGGCGAGCACGTCAGCTTGTTCCACAATGGCATCAACTTGACTTTCGGTCAAATCGCCCATCGCCATTAGATCCGGAGGCTCAATGACGGAGAGGTCATCGTAAGACAAATAACCCTCTCCCACCAGACGATTTGCCAATTCTTCGTCAACCCCTTCGAGCTTACAGAAGCCTTGAACCGCGCGGTCAATTTGCTGCTCCAACTCCCCCTGAGTCATTATTTCAATGTCCCAAGTGCACAACTTGCTCGCCAAGCGAACATTTTGCCCGCGTTTTCCAATCGCAAGGGAGAGCTGATCTTCTCGAACCAACACAATGGCTCGTCCCATCATTTGGCACAAAATCACCTCGTCCACTTCCGCGGGCTGCAGTGCATTAGGAATCATCTGCATTGGGTCTTCGTCAAATCGAACAATGTCAATCCGCTCTCCAGCGAGCTCATCGATTACCATCTTGATTCGATTTCCACGCACTCCAACGCACGCTCCCACACAATCGACCTTTGAATCGATACTGCTAACCGCGACCTTCGATCGATAGCCGGGTTCCCGTGAAATGGCGTTAATCGAAATAACACCGTCGGCAATCTCCGGTATCTCATTTTCGAATAAACGCTGAACAAACACCGGGCGAGTTCGACTGAGAACTACTTTGACGCGACTCCCCTGAGCCTTTACTTCCGTAACCAGTGCTCGAACACGCTCGTTTGGCTGATGCGACTCTCCTGGAATCTGTTCACTCCGGGGCAAAATTGCCTCGATGGGGCCGAGCGTTACCGTCGTCACACGACCTTCATTCCGATGCACCGTTCCGGTTACCAAGTCGTTAATGATCTCATTGAACTCATCTATCTGAGAATCACGTTCCGCCTCTCGCACCTTTTGGATAATGACTTGCTTCGCCGTCTGGGCACCAATTCGCCCGATGACTTCTTCATAATCCAATTCATCCTGACCGCAACGACCCGCAATTTGCCCTGAATCTCGCTCGATAATAAATTCGATATCAGCTTCTTCGCCAAAATGCTTTCGCGCAGCGGAGACCAAGGCTGACTCAATCGCAACAAAAACAACCTCTTTCTCGATGTTTTTTTCGCGATGAAGTGAATCAACAATCCGCAAAACTTCACTGGCGTTCATTTTTATTCTTTCAGTAAATTCTCACCCGAATCGGGGTCAAACCACAAAACACGCTCGAGATCAATCTTAACTCGCAACCGGTCACCCGATGCACACACGGCATCCGACTCCAACCGGCACAAAACAACCTGCTCACTCGTGTTCTTCTGTACTAATTTATCTTCTTTGGATTCTTGAGCCGTTTGCTCGTAAACCCTGGAATGAACCATCGTCGATTCTCCCAGTCGATCGACCTCGGTCACTTCGACCTCAATCGCTCCCTCATCCTCTCCAAGACCGACGTCTTCGGCTCGAAAACCGACGACCACCGCTCTCTCCAACGCCCCCCCTGACAACAGGGCGGCCATTTCATCAAATCGAGAGCACGTTGGCCCCCAAGCCATCGGTATTCGACCCTTAAATTCGATTCGATTTCCGATTCGACTCACTGTTCCTGAACAAAGGTTTATCGGTGAATTACCCATAAACTTTGCCACGAACAGGTTGGCGGGACTCTGGTAAACTTCCAGAGGACCGCCAACTTGTAAAATCTCTCCCTCATTCATGATCGCGACCCGATCACCCAACGTCATCGCCTCGACCTGGTCGTGCGTCACGTAAATCATCGTCGCTTTCAAATCACTGTGTAAACGCTTAAGTTCAATCCTCAGTTGCTGTCGAAGTTTGGCATCTAGGTTCGAAAGAGGCTCGTCAAACAAAAATGCCGCCGGATTCCGAACAATCGCTCGCCCTAAAGCAACACGCTGTCGTTCACCGCCGGACAACTGATGCGGCTTGCGATCGAGCAAATGCTCAATACCTAATCGCAAGGCCGTTCGCCGAACCTTATTGCCAATCTCCGCTCGCTGTCGAACAAACTCCGACGCTCGCTGAGGCTGGAAGATCTTTCTTAAACCACGTCCAATTACCCCGCCACCAAACAGTCGATTCAATCTAAGTGTCAAACCAAACGATAGGTTCTTGTACACCGACATATGCGGATACAAGGCATAATTTTGAAACACCATCGCGATGTCTCGGTCTTTGGGTGCAACATGAGTTACGTCACGCCCACCAATCCGAACCACGCCGCCGGTGCTTCCCTCTAGTCCGGCGATAATCCGAAGCGTCGTGCTCTTACCACAACCACTCGGACCAACGAGAACCAGAAACTCTTGATCTTTGATCTCAATTGACACGTCGGTAACCGCTTGCGTGCCATCCGGAAACCGTTTGTTAACACTTTCCAGTAGCACCGTTGCCATCAGTTACCCACCGTGGCCGTCAGCCAATTGCCTGTTCGGCTCCAGTTAGTCAAAAGGCCCTTCTACTTTTTCACTACTGCCCAAACCTCTGGCAGCGACGAAAAGATAGAAAGACCTTAGAAATCTTCGATTCAAGCCAAAAATAATAGCGTAAAAATCCCCCTCAGTCAATGCAGATCGAACAATCCGTTCTTCTTACTGACGCTGAGATCGGCAAATGACACTCCCTCTGACCCCAATCAATCGACTTTCACTAGCAACTAAACCTCATTGCCAGGAATTGAGAACCTAAATCCTTAAAAAACCAGTCAATCCCCCCCATTTCGACCGGTAATAGGCCGCAATCGACGCCAAACACCCGCTACTTCGCCGGATCTACCCAAAACAACAATGCGGACGCAAGACCACACTGTGGACGACCCGCCTCGTCGTTTAAGTATCTGGGCTAATTTTTAGACGCACAAGCAATCGAGTTTGAGAAACGAGGCATTCGCCCGAACCAGAATCCAACCGAGAAACCAATTAAGTCGCCCACCGCTACCGCCGCCATTGAAATTGTGGATAGATCGTAAATAGCTAGCGACAAACCTCTCGTGCCTGCTGTTTCGACACCACTTATTCGTCTTGTCGGTTTTCCCCCGACATTCGTATACTCGCCTGTTCACATTTGCTAGATCGCGACAGATTGGAATATGTCCCTAGCGAATACGTACTTTTCAGCGATTCGGACTTGGTGATGCAATCTCAAGCCCGATACCGTCTGTTTTGGAGATCGAGATGAGAATGGATTCTTTATTCGATTCAACAATTGGCTATTGCAGCACACTGCGTTCCTGCAGAACACTGCGCTACCGTAGCCCATGGTTGAATGTTGCCACCATTGTGACTGCTATTTTTGCAGGACTCGTTTTACCGAGTTTTGCTGCGGCTCAAACGACTGGTACCAACAACTGGCCCCCCTCGATATCATCCGAACCGGGAACGTTCGTCAAACCGACAACCCCACCTCCAAGTTCCTTCCAATCATCCAACATTGGAAAGCCAGGCATTGCTCCTACGCAAATTCCCAAGACGTCTCCAACTGCCGCTCCTAAAACGCAACCGCCAAGTCCGCAAAGCTTTTCGGGGAATCCAAACCTAAAACTCTCCCCCACTTCACCGCCTGCACCCAACACCCCCGTTGAGCAAGGCAATCAATTTCAAAGCAACAAATTACAAAACCTACTTAGATCCCCGGCAACCCCACCAACCACCACCGCCGCAGCGGCACCGTGGCAGAACCCCTCCCAGCCCAAAGCCTCATCCTTTGTTGCTCCTGCCAGCAATGAATCCGATTTGAATTCCTCTACAGGCATTGCCGTCGCGGCATTTCCAGTTCAACCCCAACCTCAACCACCCGCTTCGAGCGCTACTCCTGCTAATCCCGTAGTAGCCCAGCCGTTGGCCACTTCAAAACCTCAACCATCCGCTCAGCCATCCGCTCAACCATCTGCAAACAACGCCACCCCGGCAGCACCCAACACCGTGGTAGCGAGTTTCACAAAACCTCCCAACGACCTTCCGAGTGCTGCTGGGCAGATCTGGCAAGAATACGACATCACTCCCTATACATCTAAAATCACCAACAACAAACAACCGG
>JAPOIJ010000056.1 GCA_029979005.1 Planctomycetota bacterium
AAAATGTCAAAGCGTTCGGTTTTAGCGCTCGCGAAGGCATAGGGATGGATCGCCTGATAGAAGCCGTGGAAGCCGACCCTGTTAAGCGTGATCGAATGATGGACATGGATTATGTCACTTACGCGGAAGGCGAGGCGGAATTGGGATGGTTAAATTGTCAAATTCAAGCATCCGCCGAGTCGAGATTTGATCTAGATCAGTTAGTTCTTCGAATCGTTGATGACATTAGTAAGGGGCTTGAGGGTTCCGGAAGTGAGATTGCTCATTTGAAAGTCTTGGGGCAAACCTTGAATGATTCTGCAGTAGCTAACCGAGTGGGGTCTGCTTCTGAGAGTGAACTCAGTTTAGCAAGTGAGATAAAAACCCTCTCCGCGGATTTGTTAGTCAACGCAAGAGTGGCGTCGAGCCCGGAACGGTTGGAATCAATCGTTAGCCAAGTTGCCGGTGCATTGGCGAGCGAATTAAATATTGTGCTCGCCGTTGGGCAAATGCAGAGTTTCCGCCCTGGGAAACCAGAGCCAACTCATCGGGCCAGTTGATTGGGATAATGGACGATCCTGAAGTCGCTTGCTTCGTACTCTGTGCCACAGTGGTCATTTAAATCAGTGATTTGAGCGTTTCTAAATCTGTTTTAATGGCCTGCCAATGTTGCTCAACCAATTCCGGGTTTTTGTGGTCGAGATATTCTTCGTGAAGCGATATGGGGCCGGTGAACTTTTTGGTTTTGAGTTTTTTAAAGAATTCTTTTGGCACTAATCCGGTACCCAGTGGAACGTTTCTAAGTTTCTTACCTTCCCAAACAAAGTCTTTCACATAGACAGAATCGACGTGGGGCCAAATCAAATCAAAAGTGATTGGCCAACTCATTCCCCCTTCCACGGCGGCGTGTCGAATGTCGTAGGCGACGCCAATTTCATTTGGAGAAATACCCTTAAGGGCGACGCTCAAGTCCCAAAGTGGTGCTCCAAACGTATTTTTGCCCGCGTGGTTCTGGTACACGGCAGTGATGCCGAGGTCGCGGTTGAGTTCGGCTAATTCGTTTAATTGCGGACGCCATCTTTCGATTTGCTCCATAATCGGCTGATCGAGATCGTATTTAAGATATTTCATGCGATATCTCTTGATTCCAAGCGAGGCTGCGACCTTGAGAACGTTGCAAGATACCGGGTCGGAGGCATCGTTTATATCGCTCGTAAGAATGGTGATCTTCAAATTTCGCTTCGCCAAAGCTTCTACAAGCTGCGGAAGTTTATCCGGTACCTCGGTCGGTTCGATATGTCCGCCTTTGCGAATGGGCGCCTCGATCCCATCAAATCCAAGTGCAGCAATCTGATCAGCCAGGGCGTCAAAACTAATCGAATTAAACGGCTTGGTAAAAACGCAAAGCGGCGAACGAGCTACCGCTGGATTGGGAGTGAGGGGTAGAATTTTTTCTCGTGAAACCGGGAGGGATTCGGGTAGGCCGGCGGTTGCTAGGGTGCCCAGGTAACTTGCCAGTGCAGTTCGGCGTGTGATCTTGTTCGGCATAGAGTTCTTCACCATTTAACGGAGAATTTTGAATCAGAGACGGGAAGAACCACGGTGCTAGCGTAAACGCAGTTGACGGAACATGGGCGGTTCAAGTAGTTCTATATTCTGCCCTTTAAGCTCATGCTTTGTAAAGCTGATTGGGTAGTGCAATTTCTAAAGATTTATTGAACTGAAAATTAATTGCCCGGAATTCAATCGTGAAATCGAAACGCAGCGTTCAGCTAGATATTTTCGAGAATTCAGGGGCTTCAGACGCTTTCAAAAGAACAATGCATCTTTTTCTTGACGGGGAAATATGCGCATTGTTTTTCCGCCCTTGCTTGATGTTGATTGGATTACTTTGTCTGGTTGGCATGAGTTCTGGATGTGCCGTAACTCAAATGCAGTTGGTGCGTTTGAGTGGAGTCGGATACGAAGGTTTAGTTGAGATTGAACCAGTTGAATCGAAATCGCGAAGTCGGATCCGAAGAAGATGGCGTTATCAAATCCCTGCTCCATCAGAAGAAGTAATGTCCATCATCAGTCAGTATGGACTTTCGAATTCTTATCTCGCAGATCCACTTCATGCTACGCGCGAGTTAAAAGTTCTAGCTGAGAATCCCGCAACTTCCGAAGGGCTTTACGCGACCTCGCAACTAGCAAGACTCCATGCTCAGTGGGCGGAGTATTCAGGTGAAGCGGAGATTGCTTTCGAGATGAACATGATCGCGCTTGAGTCATCTAGCTTGTATCTCTTTGGCCTATCCGGAGGGAAGCCTCCGGAAGTGACTGGGCGAGATAGAGATATTCGCAACACCTACAACAAAGCACTCGAGGGGTTTCTCGCAGGGGTGGTTGCGCGAGGGGAATTGCCGGGGGGGGATTCAGGGAAGATTCAAAATTTGCCAGCTGGCTATGAAATTGAAATAGAAATCAATGGACGTTGGCGAGATGCTAATTTTTCTGAGGTGGCCTTATCGCGCGATTTTGAAGTGGGGCGATTTGAAAATCAATTTCGAACCGATGGTCGTGGCTGGGGAGTTCCTTTGATTGCGGTCAGGGATCGACAATCGAGTGCAGATTCCAACGAAATGTACTATCCGGAAAAACTTCCGATTCCAATGACAGCCGTCTTTCAACTAACCTCACCCGCCGGCCAGGTTGACGATCCAAGGGAACAACTGAATCGCAACACAGAATCTAGTCTCATGCGAGGAAAGCTCATCTTGTTTGACCCCCTGGAGGAGACGACCGTAGCCGTTGGGCAGCATCGCTTGGAACTGGAACGCGACATTACCACGCCTCTTGCATACGGTTTAATAGATCCGTTTCTAAATAAAGAATTGAACGCAACCGTGTCGCTCTTCAACCCTGATTTGGCTCCCGAAAGCTACGGGCTTTTTATGCTGGAACCATTTGATCCTGATAAAATACCCGTCATCTTTGTTCACGGGTTCTGGTCCAGTGCAACAACGTGGATTCATATGCTCAATGAACTACGAGGCGATGCGGAGATTCAAGAGAAGTTCCAATTCTGGTTTTATTCGTATCCAACAGGCAAGCCGTTTTGGGAATCTGCCCGGGAGTTGCGAAGTGATCTAGCGCAGATGGTCGAATCGCTGGATCCCAATCATGAGTCGATTTGTCGAGATGAAGCGGTGATGGTGGGGCATAGCATGGGCGGCTTGCTTTCGTTGATGCAGACATTCGACAGTGGCGATGAATTCTGGAAACTAAACAGTGATTATCCACTGAGTGGTTTTCAAGGCGATCCCGAGACTCTTGCTTCACTCGAAGATGCGTTTTATTTTCGCAAGAATCCATCGATTGATCGGGTGATCACCATTGCGACTCCCTTTGGCGGAAGTCGATATTCAAATCACGCGACCCAGTGGTTCGGGAAAAAAGTCATATCGGGTACTCAGGAAAAAGCGGTCGATCTCGAACAGTTAATTGAATCTAATCAAGGGAAATGGAAGCAGGATTCATTGGTTGGATTTACGACGAGTATTGAGTCCTTACATCCCCAAAATCCTGCCATTCAGGTCTTCAACGAGCGTTTGGAAACAAGTGGCGTCAAAGTACACAACATCGCGGGACAGGTGGAGAAAAAAACGATCTTTCCGAAGCCCAGTCCTAAGTTTGCTGATGACGATGGGGTCGTCGATATCAAGGATGCATTTAGTTCGGTGGCGATTTCTAAGAAATTAGTCCCTTGTGAGCATAATCACGTTCACCAACATCCCGACACCATTAATGAAGTGCGCCGTCTGTTAAGAGTACATTGGGAACAACGGCAGCAGTCGAGTGGGAGTCCTCCGGTAAATCCTGTTTCCTCTGTGAGCGCTGGTGATGGAATTGGAGTGCAGTTCCAGTTCCGAGATTAAATCCAGTCTCTCCGGCGGAAATGGCTCAGCAATTGGCAAGATGCAGATGCCCGGTTTTAAGGAGAGCGAGAATGCTGAAGACAAAGAGTGCCTTGTCAGGCAATGGAATGATCTAAAAAACTAATTGCAGCGTCCGTGCTGCATGATTAGCTCAGTTGTCCGGTTTAAGCCACAACAGCGGTGGCTCAATCAACGTCATTGTTGCGGGATTTATTTTGTGGATTTCGCGGTAAGTTGATCCACAATTGCTTTCAACCGATTGTGCTGAAGCTGCGTCGGAAGCGTGCCTCGGAATCTCAAAGACTGCGTTTCATGGTGCGGCGTGGACGGTGGTTGAGGTGTCTGCCGGTTCGGGTTTGTAAGTCTGTTTTTAGTTTGAAAAGATTGAAATGCTTCTCGGTTTGTTGAGGCTGTTTTGTCACCGTCGTGGTTGCTGAAAACGACCGTCATCTCGGCCTGAGCTTCTTCCGAGTTTGCAAATTCCGTCTTGGATGATTCGTGGCGAGGCAATTCACCTCGCAACACGTTGACCTCTCTCGGCGCCTCGATTCCAAGCCGAACTGTGTTTCCCTTCATTTTGACAACAGTAATTTTTATATTGTCACCAATGATAATTTCCTGGTTTTGCTTCCGTGATAATACAAGCATTCTTTCATTCCTTTGCGAGCAGTAATAGTTGTCACATGACAAACGTCTTGTCATGAACTATACGACTGCAGGACTCATGCCAAAACGAAAAATTTAAGGGAAGCGATTTTGTGACAGTAAGGAATTCGCGTAAAAATAAAGCCGACAAAGCCGTGCTAGCGTTTTTGCGAGAGCGACTTCCTTGCAAATGCAGTCGCAAAATGTGAAATAAATTCACACTTTGTAACAATTTCCTTAAAGTCGGCTCATGATAGCGGACTCAATGGCAATTCCAGGTTTGCCGTTTTGTCAGGCTCTATAGTTTTCACCAGTCCGCTTGGACAATTGGTCTCTCAGTCTCGCAGCGGCTTCGTAGTCTTCGTCCCGAATGGCTGTTTCCAGTTGTTCCTTTGCGGTCGCGCCAACCTCGTATTTTTCACGCAGGCCCTCGCGGAATTCCGTAAGCCGTTGAACGAGCTCGTCTTCGTCGAATTGTTCTTCTGCATCGTATTCAGTGAATAACTTGCGTAGCCGAATGAGACCGTCGTTAACTTCATCGATTGCATATTCGGCCGTGTCGACCGGTGGTGATCCGTCTTCGTCGTCGTTCGGGTCTTCTGCTTGATTGATGTATGCAAGCGCCGCCGCCTGAGTACGGTGGTACAGCACGAACGGACGGTACTGCTCGTGAGAAATTGTCCATTGTTCGTCACTGGAATGCCGTTTGCAAAAATCCATCAACGCGAGTGTGTGATCGGCATCTCGAACGGCGAGGGCAAATTCTTTTAGTTGTAACCAGCAAACGCGACGGTGATAAAATTGGACGAATTCTCGATCGACTTCGAGGCAACTATCTTCATCTAACTCGAATTTATCTTCCGATTGGTTCGACTGCACACGTAGGAATTCGTAGTAAGTCGTTGCCCCGTGAAATCGATTGCCATCTGGTCTTCCGTCGGTCTCAAGCTGGAGGATTCCCATATCGACACGCATTTGGAGGACTCGTCGCTGTGCCGATTCCAGTAAACGCACATTGACGCTTTGTGGATCAAAGGGCCACTGTTTTAAAATTTCATCGATGTCTTGATCGCGTTCCATATTCTCGTCTCGAGTAATCTGACAGCCTCAAACACTATAGCATTATTAATTCCGGGTAGGCAAAGTGAAACCTTGTCCTGTGATTCCCCTGGTCCAGCTCTAACCAAAATCGCGAAAACCGTTCTAACCGGAAAGCTTGAGCCTAAAAGAATTGTTCGATAACATCTATCCCGAGCAAAATAAAAATGTCGCTTCCGCGGTGGGGAAGTCCATGGTTTGCCGGCGATGACTCAAGTTTTTTACGGAGTTAAAGCATTAAGGATTTTTTCTTAAATTCATCCGGGCCGCAAGACGCTTAGGCGCGGCATCACGAAGGGTGTGCAAGACAGCGAATTAGTCATCGTTCGGCAATGAGCGGCGCGACTTTTTAATTTCCGACTGCCGTTTCTTTTCAGTGAGACGTCGGCGAACCGATCCAGCCGTGGGGCGAGTTTTTTTTCTCTGTTTTGGAGGTTCGGCAACCTCGATGATTAGGTCGCGAAGTTTGTTCAAACAGTCCGCAACGTTCCGGCCCTGGTCACGGAATCGGTGGCTTGAAATTACAAATTCATTATCTTGGTTGATTCGATTTGCAAATTTTTTAATAAAACGAATACGTACTGCTTCAGGTAGCGACTTGCATTTTGCCGGAGACCACTTGAGGATTGCCTTGGAATTGACTTTGTTGACGTTTTGTCCGCCAGGACCGGGAGACCTTGCGAAACTGAATCTAAATTCCGTGAGACGAATCGAGATTTTTCGGTTAACCTTAAACATCGTGCCTCGTAGATCATTAAAGCTTTGGCGTTATCAAGCACGGCTTAGTTGGCAATGCTTTAACCACGTGAATAAGTAAAGAACACAGTCCCGAGTTTGTTTGCGTGCCGTCGGGAATAATCATAGAAAGATTTGAGATGAAATTGAATGATACCGGTTCAATTATCTTGTTAATTTTTGTTGCTAGTTTTTGTTGTCCAATATTGGTTTGCGGTAATGATGGTCCGCAGCGGGGGGCAGAAAAGCAAACCGCGGATCAGAACGATTGGCCAAAGTTTTTAGGGCCGAACGGGGATGGAAAGTCGTCCGAGAAAAATATTCTGACGGACTGGAGCGATGGCAAGCTCAAACTCCTGTGGAAAATGGAAACGGGAGAAGGTTATGCCATGGGCAGTGTGGCGAAAGGGAAGTTTTACCATTTTGGCAGAGTAGAGAATCGAGCCAATCTCCGATGCGTAGATGCGGTAACCGGTCAGGGGCAATGGGAGTTCACTTACGACTCTGAATACCAGGATCTTTACGGTTATGATTCAGGCCCCCGGGCAAGTCCCGTGATTGATGACGGTCTTGTTTATATCTACGGGGTGGAAGGGATGCTGCATTGTCTCGATGCGCTGTCGGGTAAAGTGGTTTGGAAACAAAACCTGAACGAGCGTTTTGGCGTGATTCAAAATTTCTTCGGCGTTGCGAGCACTCCTGTCATTTACGAGGATTTGATTTTGGTTATGGTGGGCGGAAGTCCGGAAGAGTCTCAGAAGGCGCCTCCAGGGGCTTTGGGGCAGGTGAAGCCGAATCAGTCAGGTATCTGTGCTTTTAATAAAAAAAACGGCAAGCTTGCATATTCTGTTGTGAACGACCTCGCCAGTTACTGTTCGCTAAAATTAGCCGATCTGAATGGGGCGCCGGTTTTATTGGCATGGATGAGAGGCTCTTTGTACGGGGTGACTCCTCGATCGGGAGAGGTGCGATTTGAGTTTCCATGGCGCGCTCGCATCCTCGAAAGCGTCAACGCAAGTATGCCGGTTGTGCACGACGGACAGATTTTGATCTCCGAATGTTATGGCAAAGGGGCGGCATTGCTGGATCCGGCAAGCATCGATTCAACAGGTGGGAAAAATTTACCAGCCGTTGTCTGGAGCGATGAGAGAAAGCGAGATAAGTCGATGGCGGCACACTGGAATACGCCTATCGTAATTGGTGATGCCATGTACGGTTGCAGTGGGCGCCACTCAGCTCAGGCTGAATTGAAGTGTGTTGACTGGAAAACGGGAGAAGTGAACTGGGCGCAGCGAGGACTGTCGCGTAGTTCTCTGACGTATGTTGACGGCCATTTTGTGGTATTGGGAGAGCAAGGTCGTCTGTTATTAATCAAGGCCGATTCGAATCAGTTCTCGCCTGTCACGGAATACACTCGTGGCAGCGGAGATAACGGTGTTCAATTTAAATCGCCATGCTGGGCGGCCCCGATCGTTTCCAATGGATTGCTCTATGTCCGTGGAAAAGACCAGCTTGCCTGCTTTCAGTTGATCAACGACTCGCCGTAAGGCCATCGTCTGGGGACGGCTTGCCTTTTTTTGCTTATCGGGGTAGCTAATCAATCTGTCGCTGGTCTATTTGCAAGACGTCGTTGCCGGAGTTAACCGGGCGGCATTCAAGCGTTTCAGCGATTCTTGGCGTCTCTAGAAAGTCAATCGTATCATCAAGAAGCGAAAAGTAGTCGAGGTCTTTCACGCAAGAGCCGTGGACTTCCAGTTCATACTTTCCCGTGTAGCCAAGTCCTTGAAGTTTACCAAGCCAAGCTTCGATCGGAGCCTCACCTTTCCCCAGAGGCAATCGGAATGAGTCATGACCCAGTCTGGATTTAGCGGTCGTTTCCAAAAGTAGATTGCGATCGGAAAGTTGTACCAATAGCAATCGCTGAATCCGGTTTTCCAGCGTTTCAAAAAGTTCGGCGTCGAAACCAAAGTGATATAAGTCGAAAACCCAACCAACCCATTGAGCTGGAAATTGCTCGATCAGCTCAAATGAATCTTCGAGTCGCTCAAGGTAGGTCCATGAAGCAGCGTTGCGCGTAATCATCGGTTCAATCGCTAATTGAACGCCGTAGTCTGCGGCAACCGGCACTAATTGTGTGAATGCCGATTTCATCAACCGGTTCGCATTGCTGGTCGTGTGACCGTTTCGAGAACCGGGGTGAACAATCAGGCAGTCCGCATCGACCTGACTCGCCAATTGAATTGACTCAATCGCGTCCTCAATTGAATCTGAGAATGATCGGCCGTCCCCGGTAAAGCCACCTGCCCAGTGCACGCTCGAAACTGATAACTTGTTTTCATAGAGCAAGTCAATTGCTTCTGATCTTCCAAAATCGTCTATTTTTTGACGCCAAAGTCCTATCGAATCGAAGCCGAGTGTGGAGTAACGAATCACGTCTTCATAGAAAGACCAACGATAAGTCGAAAACTGACAGACTGAAACTCTTGGATCGACATCCATCCGCATAATGCTTACCAGACTAATGAAAAAGGTGCGGTAAAACGAATTTATAAAGGCGGCGAACTCACAAAGGCGAACGCGTGACGCCAAGTATGCCGGACTAAACAAAAACTGTAAACCTAAATGATGAAAAAAAACATCGTGTACGTTCAGCCGACTCAACGCAGTGAAGTCAGTAGGGACAACAAATGATTTTCCCGGGCAGTTTTGTACGCCGAGTCTTTAAGCGGCTTATCGTAATCGAAAATTGATTTTTCAATAACGGCAGTTGTGTCTCGGCGAGTACCCAAGACTCGGCCGTTAAAAGGCTCGAGCGTTAATTACGGCTTCGAAAAAGCGTCTGGATTTATTTTGGGCGCATTCGAGCCATTCTCATGCAGCGTGAACGGCAGTTTGGCTGCCCTAGACGGAGTGCGGTCGTGTTGAGGCGCTTTTGACAGCGTGGATTTGCAAGGGTGATAGCATTTTGCGAAGGGGCGTGCTCTAGCGGGGGCGGCCGAGGATTGAATGCTAAAAGTGGACGATTTGTATTTAATAATCGTCCATTTTTATTTTCTCAAAAGAAAATTAAGCGAGTCACCATAGGCTGCGCACTCTATCGAATCATGTTCTGATTACGAGGCGAAGCTTCGCGTTGCTGCGTTTTGATTTCTTCGCTGGTGGTATTAAGGAGCGTGTTTACATCGCTCAGCATCTGATTGCCGGTTTGTAGCTTTGGAATCATCGCTTGATTCAAGGTTAGTAGTTGGTTTTCAAGTTTTTGTTTGAGTCGATTTTGAATCCGCTGGATGTTTCGGTTGGCATTCTTTTGAAGCGTTTCGTTTGCGGCTTTTGCAAATTTTTCCCCAAGGTCGCTGGTGAAGTCACAGCGGTAGTCGTCGATTGTGCCGGAAAGGTAAACCGTTGTTTCAAAAGATTCAACAGAGGCAACACCTTGGTTGAGTTGGAGTGCGACGTCTTGCCCTCCGACAATTTCGTTAAGTTTATCAACGTGTAAGGCAACGTTTGCGTGTCGAAAAACCAGTTTGCCGGTCAGTTGGTCTTCCGTCGCGTTTAACTCAATGTCCGCTTGGATCTGGCTACCGCCGCCGAGCGTTACTAATAGACTGTTGTCTTCCCCGAGTAGTTTTTCGCTCAACACAAACTGCGGGCACTGAAGCTTGAGTATATCTTGAGAGATCGGTGTTCGGCGGTCGAGCGTGCAATTTGCGATGAAGTGTTGTGCGCCTTGCGCGCGAAGATTAATGGTCGTGGGTAAATGATGTAGGTGGGGTTCCGGGGTGAGGTTTTTCACGGTGCCATAGAATTTCAGGTGTTCGTTTGCAAAACGTCCCTCTCCGTCAATTTCCAGATTCTCAATCAGGAGTCCCGGTTTCCTGGCAGCGACACCTGGCAAGTTTAAATTCGTACCGCGAATTGGTGCGGGGTCGAAGGATGTTTGAGGATCGGGGATAGAATTCCGAAAAACTTTAAACCACGCTACGATTTCAGCGACTCGTTCCTCTTGAATTTGTGTCAAGAGGAGCCGTGAAATTGCTTCACCTTCAAATGGAGTGGTTGATGAAAAGTCTTTGAGTTTGAGTATTGCGTTTTCATAGTCGAGTCTTAGACGCTCTCGGTACTGCATGGCTTCGCGTTCGAGGCTCACAAAGTCCTGGCTGATTGACTGTGATTTTTTAACGAGTGCGGCAAATTCTTTTTCGAACTTATCGTTGTTGTTGGGTCTGAGTGGATTCGGGTGTCGTTCGCCAGCGATTTTTCGTTGTGTATTGAGTTCGTGTATTTGTTTTTGAAGTGAGCTGATTTGCTGGAGTTGCTCACGTAAGCGGTTTTTCAGGATGAGAGGCAGGTCGTCTGGTTTTTTGAGGAAATCGATGTCTTCGATACGTGGCGTAGCATCGGTTCGGACGGGAAACTGATCGAGCCAGTCCTGACCAATTTCTGCGATTTTGCTATTCAGAGCGGGTGGTGTGTCGGTCGGTGCGGAGGTTGGTTCGTTTGACGGTGGCGTTGCTCGAGGCGCTTGCTCATCGAGGGCGCCGGAGTCGGTGCGCGGGGCACCAAAAACCAAGCCTTCGACGCTGCCTTCTTTGATTACGAGTTGACCACCTGGGAATCTTTGTAAATCGACATCAAGGTAGGCGATGTCCGTTTGGAAAAAATTCCGCATAGGTGAATGCGGATCGGCCAGTGCGAATTCTTTGATCATCAGCTTTCCAGAGCCTGGATCAAATTTGAGTTCGCCTATTTCTGCCTTGGCACCGGTCATCTTTTCCAGACGCTGAATCGACAGTCGCTGGAGAAGCGGGTCTTGGCTCATGAAAACGCCAAGAGCGATCAAGGCAATGATGATGATTCGAGGGATTAGATACGAGAAACGTACCATGGTAGTCTAGCTCTTTTGTAGGTTGGGGGTCTGATTGCTTCCGACTAGCCATTGGGCCAGGCGGGTTTGTGCAAGAAATTGGTGGGCTCGAGCGCCAAATTTGGTAAACGCGAATTTACTGATCAAAAAGATCGGTAGGAACGCTACAAGTCCAAGGAGAAGGCCACCGCTAACAACGGTGTTCTCAATACGCAGCCAACTGAAAATCGAGTATTCGGAAATTGGTTGCCAGTAAGGCGATAAGGCGTCAAGCGTTAAAAACCAAGTTCCAATTTGTTCGAGCACTGGATCCAGTTTGGGGCCCAGGGTGTGGAATGCAAAAGCGGAGATTCCAAGGCAGGCGAGATTGGATGGAGTCAATAAGGCAATCAAAGCGATTAAATAAGGAAGAAGGGAGTCTTTGGGGATCAGGCCGATCATCATGCCAAACGCCACTCCCATGGCTAATTGCCTCGGCGAATCGAAACCTTTAACGGTTCCTTTTAGGGAAATCCAGGCTTTGTTTAGGGATATCATTCTATTTGCATCATGCAGTAGTGTGCGAAATCATGGACAATCCCATACCGTTTGATTGGATGTGTTGCTATTTCGGCATGAGATGGGAGACTTTCTGTACCGAAATGGCGAACACGTGTCGATGCGATTTTCGTTCATTCTTAAAAATGGTAGTTCAGGTAAAATTCTGGGCGGATGTCGACCGCTGGGGTGCTAGCGAACGTTTTGGTTGCCATGCAAGCATTTCACTTGAATGCGTGTTTTGCAGTCTAGCGTTTGGTGGCTTATTTTGTTATTTAAGAATGTTGAGGGTTCCGCAGTTGAAAAACTCATCAAAAATGCGTTTGCTGTCGAATTTTAAATTCAGGCGTACTGAATTGTATGTTGTGAGTTGACTATTTGAGCGCGGACGTTTTTCAGCTAGTTTGAATTCCAAGTTTCTCGACATTTTATGTTCGAGGGATTCCTAAGACTTGTTTGCTGGTCGTCGAGAAAGCGGCAAGGCAAACCGACAAAACCACAAGCCTCAAAAAGGTTTTCCAAACTCAGGAGTATTTGATGTCAGAACAAAGAGACTATTTCGCAGATGGAATTGGCGAAATTACTTTAGCCGGCGGCATGGTTCGAATGGATCTCGTGACGTTGGTCGGATCACAGAATAACCCTGAGAACAAGCCTCGTTTGGAGCTGTCCAAGCGAATTGTGATGCCACCTGATGGCTTTTTGAGGAGCTTCAGCGCTATGGAAAATCTAGTGAAGCAACTGATTGAGGCAGGGCTTGTGAAGCCACGAGATGGTGAACAGCCAGAATCAGCCTCAAAACCCGCCCCCGAGGGAGAGGCAAAGTCGCCTAATTTCTAAGCGATAATTGAATTTTTGCCATATTTTAAAATATAATTGGAATTATGGCACGGCGTTCTGCGTCAACCTTACTACCGACCGTGTTAGGCCTAATTTTAACCTTTCAAAATTTTGAGGTTTTTCGTCCATGAGTAATCCACCAATCGTAAAAACACAGCCAAGTGTCATACCAATTAACGGTGAAAGAAGGTTGACGTCGCTCTATTCGGTGATTGATTTCGACGAAGACTCGGTGGTAGAACGCGTCCGAGTGCGGGATAACGTTTTAGGGCGAGGCTATTTCGAGTTGAATGGGAATGTCCTGACTCCCAATGTCTTCCATGAGATTCCGGCATTTCAGCTTGAGTCAGTCAACTATCATGGCGCATCGTTCTTCACTCAGGAGACGTTTACGGTTCAGGTTTACGACGGGCAGTTTTGGAGCAATCAGGCCACCGCTCCAATCACAACCGGTAATGTATCGCCCGTCATTGAAGGGTCGGAGGGGCGAGTTTCTGCGACCGATGAAGTTAGTATTAGCCAATTCATAAACGTCACGGACGGGGACAATGATCCCATTACTCGTTGGATGTTCGTCGATCGTCGAAACAATGCTGGCGGTGGTCAGTTCTATTTGGATGGAGTCGCGCTGCCACAGGCTAATTGGTTCAGCATTGAAGCCGGCGATTTCTCTAGGTTGCGGTATCGAGGCGCAGATGAGGGCCGCGATGTCGAGTTGATCGGAGTCATGGCTTGGGATGGCTACAGTTGGAGTGAAACTGTCGAGTTCAGTATGGCGACGACAACCGAACCGATTGTCATTGGCGAACCGGAAGAAGTTCTTACCGATGCAAAGCGACCGGCAACGGAGTTGTTTTCGGCCGTCGACGCAGACGGTGATACCCTGTTTAGTGCCAATTTTGTTGATTATCGAATCAATGCAGATGGTGGTTATTGGGAGTATGACGGTGAAAAGATGCCGTCTGCAACCTGGTTTACGGTTCTGGAATCGAATTTCGATAAGTTGTTTTACGTTGGCGGTTCCACCGGGCCGCAATTCGAGCAGGTTGGCGTCCAGGTATTTGATGGTTATCAGTTTAGTGACGTCACTAAGTTCAATATCAATACAGTGACTTACCCCGAGGTTTCCGGTGAAGACGTTGAGATTCAGCGCGGTCACTATCTGAGCATGGCGACGGGACAAACAAAGAACTCGCTTAACGGGGTTTTGACTGGCGAAGGCGAGACGGTACTCAATTACCTTGACGCGGACGGCGATGAAATCGACCTGCTGATGTTTAACAGTCGTTCGATTAACTCCAACGGCGGTCATTTCGTCTTCAAAGGCGAGCAAATGCCCGATGCGACTTATTTTTACATCCAGGCCGACGAACTGGATCAGCTATTTTATCGAGGCGGTTCGTTTGGTCCTCAAAGCGAGCAGATTTCTGTGTTGGCGCACTCCAATGGTATTTGGAGCGATCCATCGGAATTTACGATTGGAACGTTGCCGAACTTGTTTGCTCCGGAATTGAACCTGTTCGATGTTGAAGCCAAGTTAAATGTCAGTCTAAATCTGACAGGAATGTTTACTTGGTCAGATGGTGATGGTGATGCGATCGAGAGCTTTAGCATCAAGGATACGGCGGCTGGAGGAGGATTTTTCACTCTCAATGGAGTCGCGCAGCCTTCGGGAACCTGGCTCACATTCGATTGGGATCAGCGCCATAATATTCAGTACCGTGTTTCCAATGTTGCTGGGGCAGAGCAAGTGGAAATGCGATTGTTTGACGGTCGCGCCGCGAGTGTTGACGAGTCAACAATCATTAACGCCTATGCACCGCCGATTTACGATGCTGATGTGAACGATATATCGGTTGATACGATTGACCGCGTCCTCGTGGATTCCATGTTTACACAACTGGATGGAGGGCCGGCTCCGGTTCAGTATCAAGTCTACGACGGTAATACCGACGTTCGGTCGGGGCGGCTTGAGTTAAACGGCGAGGACCTACAACAGGGGCTTGTCCATACGTTACCCGCGGCGGATTTCGCCAACCTCTTCTTCAAAGGTGCCGAGACGGACTTTGGACGTCAGTTGGATCCAATGCTGGTTAGAGCAGACAATGGGATTTCAGGTTGGAGTGAATGGGAACGAGTTAACGTCAACACGGATCCGGTAGGAGCGGATTCTTTGATTTCCGGGGCAGTCTGGGGTGGAGTTGTTCCAGGTGAAACCCTTGAAATTACCTATACCTTTATCGATGGTAACGTCGATCATCCGGCACCATACTATTATCGCTGCCATCCAGATTTCCCGACAACTGATCCTGATATTCCTGCGGATCTCGAGTGCGATGCCGCGGTTGATGACTTCCCGCTTAATCAACCGCAGCGAGAGGCGATTCGCCGTCTATTGGGGGACTACGAGAATTACTCAAACCTGAAGTTTACAGAGGTTGCCTATCTCCCAGGTGCTGCAGATCCAATTGCGGATGGTTCAAACGCGGCAATGGTTTTCGGTGCTGCAAAACTTGAAGACGGTGTGGGGGCATGGGCTTATTACCCGGGCGGTGATGGTTTAGGGTCGAAGCCTGGTGATGTCTGGTACAACACGGATTCCTTTGATCCGAACGATTCGGCAACTTTTGGGAATGTTGGTTACGGAACGGCTTTTGACTTCACGACTCTCCATGAAGTCGGGCATGCCATGGGTTTCAAGCATTCGTTTGACAACTCCGGCCGAATTTTGTCGATTTTCAATGACTTTCAGTACAACACGGTGATGTCTTACACTCAAGACAGTATTCACAATCCTTACCCGGCTTACCCCGAGGCTCCCTCGTCTCTGATGTTGTTCGATGTCGTTGAGCTTCAGCGTAATTATGGAGCTAATTTAGACTTTAATCCTGGGAATACGCACTACGGCAATTTCTTTGCCGGTTCAGAGCCGAACTTCTTTACCAACAGCGAGCAGCATCAGTCGACGCTTTGGGACGGTGGAGGTATTGATACTCTCAACTACACCAACCATGTCGCTGACGAAACGATTGATCTTCGCGAGGGTACCTGGTCGTCGGTCAACGGACTGCAGCAGACTTTGAGAATCGCCTACGGTGCTCAGATTGAGAATGCTCGCGGTGGTTCAGGAAACGACAATATACGCGGTAATGAAACTGCGAACCTCCTGTTTGGTAACGATGGCGATGACGTTCTACGGGGTGGTGGCGATAACGATGTAATGCGACCAGGTGCGGGTGACGACACCGTCATTTGGAGTCTAGGTGATGGTCGGGATTACATTCGGGAAGAGGGAAATGGTGGAATTGATGTCGTGGAGTTTTATGATCCGTCCGGCACTATTGACTCTTTAGAGGATGACTTCCTGGTTGTTCGCGAGGAGAGTTTCACTCCCGGTGGTGATGGTACCGCATTTAACCTCCGAATTAACTTCACTCCTGATAAAGGTCCTGGACAGGGTACTGTTACGATTGTCGACCAAAGTGACGAGGAGTCATCGGTCGAGTTGATGCGGATGTTTGGCCTGTTTGGAGCGAAGGTTGGTGTGGATATCGATCTTCTTTCGCTTGCTGAGCAGGCGACGAACATTCCAACACGATTCCAGGTAACTGAAGAGCTTGGGCAGAACGGTGGTTTCTTAGTGACTCCATTTTTAGGTAGCTAAGCTTCGATACGAGATAGATCGTTGGCAGACCTTGTTTTGCTGATTGCCGAACATTTCCCTCTTGGTTCTTCCAAGAGGGTTTTTTTGCGTTCCATGGGATGCAAAAGGGAACTTTCGTGGCACTTTGACGTCAATTGAGGGGATTGTGGCCTGAGGGACACCCAATTGTCTTCAAATTTCGGGTCGACCTTGAGCTATTTACGTTAGGAGAATATCTTGGGGTTTCGCCCGTTCTTTGCGTAAATGCCCGTGAGGGTGTGACAGTACCCATGTCGTCATCTGGATAGCTATGTCGGATTCCAATCCTCCTGATTTTTCTGAGGCTTTTGAAGGCTACCAGCCGGATGATGATTCTCGCGGCGAAGACGCCGTTAATGCCACGCCAGCTGATCCACACTTGGTAGATTCAAATTCTCCTGAGTCAGGTTCCGAGGTGCCGCCGACGGTGGAGCCTGTCTCACCGGATCAATCACCCGCTGACGGTTCTGGGGCTCCCGATCCAAAACTTGAGTCGTCGTCAGAATCGAGTGGGCAGAAGGGAGGAGCGTCTCCGAACGATCATTCAGAAGATCAACCTGAAACAGAGGGCGATCCTTCAACCGAAGGTGAATCGTCGATGAAGCACACGGCGGTACAATGTCTCTCGCTTTTAGCGCGACATCACGGATTGGAAGTCAGCCCAAAGCGATTGGTTCATGATTATTCCTTGGAAGAAGAAGAGCCAAAAGTTCGTCGGTTATTACGAATCGCTCAAGATAATGGTCTGAAGGCAAAGCACGCCCGTTTGACTTGGAAGCAATTTGGCAAGATGGAGCAAGCTTTTCCAGCGATTGCAAAGTTGAATAACGGCAACTACGTCATCCTGGTAGGGCTGCGGTCAGTCCAAAACGACGATGGGACCGAGTCGGAGCAGATGGCGCTCTTTGATCCATTGGCTGACCAATCAGGCTTTGTCTACCTTAATCAGGAAAAATTTGAAGGTGCATGGAAGGGAGAAGTGATACTTGCGAAACGCAAGTATTCATTGCTCGATCAGAAGCAGCCGTTTAGTCTCCGTTGGTTTCTTCCAGAGATTATTCGTCAGCGAACGGCATTTACCGATGTAGCGGTTGCAGCATTATTTATTCATCTCATTGCTCTCGTTGTGCCGCTGTTTTTTCAGATTGTGATCGATAAAGTCCTCGTCAATTCCGCAATGGAAACGCTGCGAGTTTTGACAATTGGAATTTGTTGCGCTTTGGTTTTCGATGCAATATTGGGATTCATGCGGAGCTATTTGTTACTTTTTGCAACCAGCAAAATTGACATTCGTGTAGCCACGCGAACCTTTGGTCACATGTTGCGGTTGCCCATGGATTTCTTTGAGCAGACGACTGCAGGTGTGTTGACCAAGCACATGCAGCAGACTAATCAGATTCGAGAGTTCTTGACCGGTAGTTTGTTCCTGACGCTGCTGGACTCGACGGCGCTTTTTATCTTTCTTCCAATTTTGTTTTTCTACAGTGGCTCGCTGACGGCAGTGGTGCTGTTATTTGCCGCGATGTTGGCCATCAATATTGGTGTGCTGCTGGGGCCGTATCGAAGACGGTTAGAGGCGCTCTATAACGCGGAAGGTGAGCGTCAGGCGATGCTGGTTGAGACCATTCACGGAATTCAAACCGTGAAGGCCTTGAGCATGGAACCGGTGCAGCGAAAGAATTGGGATCAAAGTTCTGCTCAGGCTGTGGCAATGCAGTTCAGGGTGGGAAAGATATCAATCACCGCAACCACAATTTCCAAGTTCTTAGAGAAATTGCTAACGGTAGTTGTGGTTTGGTACGGTGCTTCGCTGGTCATCGGTAAACAGCTGTCGGTGGGTGAGCTGGTTGCATTTCAAATGATTTCGGGACGCGTAACCGGTCCGCTGGTGCAGTTGGTCGGATTAGTTCATTCCTATCAACAGTGTGCTTTGTCGGTTCGGATGCTCGGAACTGTAATGAACCGCCCGGAAGAACCCGGAGTCGGCCGCGGTTTGCGACCGGAGATTAAAGGTCGAATCGAATTCGAGAGGGTTACTTTTCACTATGCCCCAACATTGCCCCCAGCGCTTGATGGCGTAAGTTTTAATATTCCTGCAGGTAAAGTGGTTGGTATTGTGGGGCGCAGCGGTTCCGGTAAAACGACACTGACACGAATGATGCAGGGAATGCATCAGCCTCAAAGTGGTCTGATGCGATTTGATAATCTTGATTTGCGTGAACTGGATATTGCCCATGTTCGACAGAACATTGGCGTCGTTTTGCAGGATAACTTTTTGTTCCGTGGGACGATTCGTGAAAATATCGCGATGGCAAAACCGAATTGCAGCTTTGCTGAGGTAATCAATGTTGCCCGGCTTGCGGGGGCTGCTGAATTTGTTGAGCGAATGCCGCAGTCTTACGATACGATGCTCGAAGAAAATGGTGCAAACCTATCCGGTGGTCAAAAACAGAGACTTGCGATTGCCAGGGCGTTGCTAAAAGATCCCAGGATTTTGATTTTTGATGAAGCAACGAGTGCACTCGATCCTGAAAGTGAAGCGATTATTCAAAAGAACTTAAAACGAATTGCTGATGGGCGGACCGTGATTCTGGTCTCGCATCGATTGTCTACGTTGGTTGACTGTGACGGAATTTTGGTGCTGGAGCGGGGGCGAATTGAGGCAATGGGTACGCATCCGCAATTGCTGGCCAAGTGTAAGGTTTACCAAGAGCTTTGGAATCAGCAGATGGGACGGGGGTAATTATGGAGACCACTGAAAAAGAAAGCGTCAAGGAACAACGTGAACGCCGACGCAGAGAGGATCGTATCGAATCCCATCGGCAACGCCAAAATAATGATGCGTTGTTGACGGAGTTTCAACCCGACGCTGTCGAGATTGAAGAGCGGCCGATTCCCGGGGGGGCTCGATGGACCCTTTATGCGGTTGCCTGTGGGATTATCACGTTTGTTGCATGGGCGAGTTGGGCAGAGGTTGATCAAGTCGTAACCGCGCAAGGGAAGCTTGTGACAGCTGAAGCTGCGGTGGTTATCGATTCCAAGCTGACATCTCCGATAAGCTCGATTAATGCTAAGTTCGGAGACCGAGTCTCGGCAGGATTCGTGATTGCGACGGTGGATCCAACTTTTTCGTCAGCGGATTTAAATCAGCTTAAAGCTCAAGAGAATTCACTCAATGCTGCGATCGCGAGATTGCGTTGTGAACGGGACAAAGTTGATTTTTTGATCGACGGTCATATTGATGATCCCGATTGGCTCATGCAATTTCAGGTGTTTAAAGAGCGTGAACGAGAGTACGCCGCAGAATTGCGCAAGCTCGATTCGCAGAGAAGTATGTTCGAAGTTCAAAAAGAGAATGCGGCGGCAGAGGTTGAGAGTGGCCAGGATGCCTACGAGAAATTTCTCGCGTTTGAAAATAAGATTAAGGCACTGCAAGCCAGGGGCAGTAAGTCCGAAGCTGATGTTTTGAGTCGCGAGCTGCAAACGGCAGATGCCAAAATGCAGGTGATGGCTGGAATCAGTAAGCAGAATGAGTTGGAGAAATCGCTGGAGTCCAACACGGCCGAATTGGAAGCATTCAAGGCTGCGTGGCGAACCAGATTGGTAACGGAACTGGTGAAGTATACCGAGGAACTTGCGACGGTCGCGCAAGAGTTAAACAAAGCTAACCGGTCAAATCAATTTGTCGAGTTAAAGGTCCCCGTCGACCTGCCTTACAAGGAATTCGTCGTGTTTGAGATAGCTGAAGTTTCGGTCGGATCGACGGCTAAGCCGGGTGAGCCGCTCTTCAAGTTAGTGCCGATTGGGGTTCCGATGGAAGTTGAGGTGGAAGTGCAAGGCAAGGATGTGGCTTTGATTAATGTTGCCACAGCCGGTGAGGCTTTGGCTGGTAAGCTGCCGACAGGAAGTGATGCCCGAATCAAGCTCGCCTCTTTTCCGTATCAAAAACACGGCACGCTAGACGGTTTTGTCCGAACTATCAGTGAGGGCTCCTTTGAAAAACGCTTGCCCGGCGGGGGCGTCTCCGGTGTTACGACCTACAAGGCACTGATTGAAATTGTCGATGAGAATCAATTGAATTACCTGCCTGATAATTTTCGACTGATGCCGGGAATGACCGCGACCGCTGAAATTAAAGTCGGTAGGCGAAAGGTCATCGAGTATTTTCTCTATCCACTGCTGCGATACATGGACCGAAGTATCCGCGAACCAACGTAGGCTTCGGGCTTAGTTTGGCCAGTTGCTAGTTTCGCCAATTATCTGGTTTGCCAGGTTGAGTTAGTTGAAGAGCGCGGTCGGTAGTTCTGGCGAATTTTATGGCCAGATCCAGCGGTTAAAACTGGAAAATGACGTAGGTGGTTTTGTCCGATTCGTTTTCCGGGTAAACGCGTTTCAGTTTCGAAGGAATGCCTGCCAGATCGACTTGGCGCTGTGGGACGATCAAGTAGTCTGCCCCATAGTATTTCCCAAGTTCTCTTAATTGCGCGTCGGAGTATGACATTAAACCGTTTTCGTACCGCCGTTGCGGTTCGTAAAGCTGATTAAGTCGTTGCTGCCATTCGAGAATGTTGATCGCATCTTGCGGGATATCTTTCCACGAGACGACTTCGCATCGACCGGTGTACCATTTAAAAGTCTGCTGCTCGGCGGGTGTGATAAACACGGAGTCCTGAGGTGTTTCCGTCTTTACCCATTGGCAAACTCGTAACCAGTTACGGTAGGTGCCTTCGGTTCGTTCAATGTCGTCGTAATCGGGGAGCGACCTCTGGTCGGCACGCGGTCGGATGTCTTGGTGGTTCTCTACGACAGCGATTGAGAAGGCTGTGATAATGAGACCGGCAACGGCAAGGCAGTAAATTTGAGTGGTTCGTCTTTGGCTGGTCGAAAGCCAATTCCCGACTGCAGCGCAAGTTGCGAGGGCGACTGTCGCGGGAATCGCAAAATCTGCAATTCGAAACCAGTAAAACCTAAGTAGATTTTCGCTTAACGAACTTGCTCCCCTGCCCTGCTCGGCAAGGCCGCTTAACAGTAGTCCGCCAAAAGCGATCCAGAGGCTTCCGGCAGCGAACAGGAATAGCGGTTTCAGTTTTTGTGGGGTGGGTTGTTGGACACCGCGAAACCACTTGTTGAATAGCCAGCAGACAATGGCTAGGAATACGAATCTTGCAATATGTAATGTTGGAAATGCATCAAACGTAAGATGGTGAGCAATGCGATGGTTCACATAGATGCTCCTCGCTGCCGTGGTTATTTCCGGGTCGGCCGATTGGTCAGAAAGAAGCGGTGGCAAAGCACCAATGAGCGCAAGTGAAAATCCAGCGGCAACCGCGGGTGCTTGCTGACTGGCGGCAACAAGAACTGCTTTGTAGTTTTGTGTTGTCGTGAGTTGGGTGATTAGCCATGCGAATCCACAGGCGATCATTGCCCATCCTCCGACCAGCACATGGAACGCCGCCGCGGCACCCAGCCATGGCCAGACCCATCGCCAGTCGTTTCGGACGAGATTCCCCAGGGCGATCAAAACAAACCCATAGGCAATTCCCTTGGCTTCAAATCCACCAACGACCCATTCTCCAGCCATATGGAAGCGATCGTTTAACAACAGAAATAGGATCGAGGAGAAGACGGAGAACCAACGTATCGAAATGACTCTCCAGCTAAGCCGTTGCCAGGCGTAGGCAAACAACAGCCAAGTCATGATCCGGCCAATCCAGGCGGTTGTTGCAAGGGAAAAAAAGCGAGTCAGCCAACCGGTTGTCACATAGAATAACCAATGGGAAAAGGATGAGGCTAAAAATAGGTCACCTGAGCACCAGGACGGATTCCAAAAGTGTTTCGCTTTCGGTAAGTAATGAGATTCGTTGACATCCGGTGGAAGCTGACCCGAAAACATCAGGAGGCATCCAAAGATCAGGATAACTTCGATAGTTCGATGAATAATGGGCTGAGCCGAGGTGGGGATGGTATCGGTACGAATCGGGTTGAGCGATTTGTCCAATGGCGCTACTGTCGAAATGGCGACACCTTGGTTAATCTGTGGATATGAGAATCTTATCAAGGTTCGATGTTTACGGGTAATACGATTGCCGATGAAGTGTGTAAGAGACGATACCAGTCAAGCAAAGCGATTCGACTTGGCTGATCTGTTGATATAACTTAGCGTGACCGCACTCCGGTAACAAAAGATTATGATTGAATTGCTGAAATTTTAAACCCTGTCGTTTGTCTGCTGAATTGAATGCAAAAAAAACTAGGTAGAAATACAGTCGTACTTCTTGGGATTGGGCATACCAATGCTCATGTTCTGCGAAAATGGAAAATGAAACCATTGGAAAATGCAGAGTTGGTGTGCGTCTCTAATTTTCCAACTTCTACTTATTCCGGAATGTTGCCGGGGGTTTTGTCGGGGCAATATCCCCCTGAAGAAATGGAGATTGACCTCGTTCGGTTGTGTGCCTCGGCGGGGGTGCGATTGATTCTGGACGAAGTTGTCGGGGTTGATCCGGTAGAGCAGCAACTATTGTTTCGGAACCGGCCTTCATTGGCATATGACGCACTTTCCATTGGCGTCGGGTCGGTGCCAACTTTTGGCGACGTTGAGATTGCGGATGATAATCCGTTGATCAGTGTGAAGCCTATGCAGACATTCTTGTCACGTTTGAGGGACCGATTGGAAGCATTCGGCGAAGATCGTAATCCACGAGTTGCCGTGGTTGGAGGAGGCATTGGCAGTATTGAGATTGCATTATGTCTTGACCAGCGAATGAAGACGAATCCATCTAGTCTCGGGCTCGGATCCGGTAAGCAATGCGAGATTTGTCTTATTACTGGAGGGGATCGGGTTGGCGCCGGGTTGTTGGAATCGACTCGGGACAAAATTGAATCGCACTTTCAACGACGTGGAATTAACGCCATCGCTGGATCGCGGGTCGCTGAGGTTACGCCATCTGGTTTGATTTTGAAAAACGGTGCGACGCAAGCGGCAGATATAGTGATCTGGGCGACCAGCGCCGTTGCCCCGCCGATCCTCAAAGCGTTGTCGCTTGAAAGCGACGAGCGTGGTTTTGTGTTGACCAAGTCGACGCTTCAGTCCCTTTCAAGTGATCAAATTTTTGCGGTTGGTGATTCGGGAACGATACAAAACCAGGGTCTAGTAAAGGCGGGCGTCTACGCTGTGCGGCAGGGGCCATTCCTTTGGGACAATATTCGAAGGTTGTTGGAGAATCGCAAGCCGGTCAGTTATGTACCACAAACTGGATTTTTAAAGTTGATCAACACGGCCGATGGTCATGCGATCGGTGAGTACAAAAACAGGAGTTTTCAAGGACGCTGGTGCTGGGCCTTAAAGAATCGCATCGATCTAAAGTTCATGAAGATGTATCAGGATTATTCACCGATGGAGATGGGTGGGGCTGAAGCGTCCGCCGATTCAGAGGAATTGATGCGGTGTCTTGGTTGCGGGGGAAAAATTGGTAGTAAATTGCTCGGTGAAGTTCTAAAAGAGTTAGAAGTTCCTACGCATGAGGATGTCATCATTGGTTTAGAGAATCCCGATGATGCGGCAGTTATTCGAACGCATGGTGATCAGGTAACGGTTACGACTGATTTTTTTGCCAGTCCGATGGACGATCCCTACCTTGTCGGGCAGATCGCGCTCTTAAATTCGGCCAGCGATTGCTGTGTGATGGGGGCTCAGCCAACATCTGCCCTCGCGATTGTTCAATTGCCATTGGGACATCCTCGAGCGCAGTTGCAGGTGATGCGTGAATTGATGGCCGGCAGCGTTGCCGAGCTGAAAAAAATGAATGCCACAATTGTCGGAGGGCATTCGATTGAAGGGCCCCGGTTGACTGCCGGATTTACCGTCCT
The DNA here is from genome assembly GCA_029979005.1 of Planctomycetota bacterium. Lineage (GTDB taxonomy): Bacteria > Planctomycetota > Planctomycetia > Pirellulales > Pirellulaceae > Mariniblastus. Next base: position 24,167 of record JAPOIJ010000056.1, read on the forward strand.
CGGTCGGCAGCTGACCGATCCTAAGACGAAGGGAATGCTCAAGGAGGGAGATCTTTTGGTGTCGACAAAACCGCTCGGGACAGGCGTGTTGCTGGCGGCTCTGATGCAGGGAATGTTGCCGGGTAGAAGTTATCTTCCGCTCGTCAACACGATGCTCTTGAGTAACTACATTGCGATTCGATTAATTCAGGATTATCAAATATCAGCAATTACGGATGTCACTGGGTTTGGGATGGCGGGGCATTTGGCTGAGATGTTGAAGGCCAGTGGGAAGTCGGCAACGATCAGAATGGATCAGGTTCGGTTGCTTCCCGGTTGCCAGACGTTGATCGATGCCGGTATTGAAAGTACCCTTGCTCCGGATAATCGACTCGTCAGTGACAAGGTGCAGTTCATCGGTGATGTCGCATCACCGGCAAACGCAGCACTGTTTGATCCACAGACCAGCGGTGGTCTTCTGTTTGGGATTGCCGAAACCCGTCTGGCAGAGGTTATGGGCTTTCTTGGTGATGAAGGGTTTGGCGAGACTTGCGTCGTTGGCGAAGTAACCCCGAACCCAGCCGGTACCAGCGCATTGACTGTAATTCATTAGATTTCCGCAGGCGATACTCGCGCTCACTGCATAAAAAAAGCGCTCCGATTGACCAGAACGCTTTTGCTTGTTTGATGATATTCTCGACGAATTAACGCTTGGAGAACTGAGTGCCGCGGCGGGCACCATGAAGACCAGGTTTCTTCCGCTCTTTCATACGCGAGTCGCGTGTTAGGAATCCACCGTCACGGAGTGCGGAGAAATTCTCTTCGTCAAGATTAACGAGTGCACGAGCGATGCCCATTTTGCATGCTCCTGACTGACCCGTTGTGCCGCCACCGCTGACAGTAATTCGGATATCCAACGAATCCTTTGCTCCTACTGCATTCAGCGTGTCGACGATTGCACGTTGATCCTGAGCAACCGGAAAGTAATCGTTGAGTGGTTTGCCGTTGATGACAATCGTTCCTGAACCAGTTTTTACACGAACTCGTGCAACCGATGACTTGCGTCGTCCGGTACCGAGTGCTTCCCCTGTTTTTTGATCTGTCTTGGCCATGACTTAATTAGGTTAAATTTGAATGATGTAGATGAATGGATGAAGCGAGGCAAAAGTATATTTCTACTTAAGCGTTCGGCCACCTGTGAGAGGTTGAGGATTCTGTGCCTGATGCGGGTGCTCGCTTCCGGCGTAAATCTTTAGCTTGGATAGCATTTGTCTGCCCATTTTGTTTTTGGGCAGCATGCGACGCACTGCGTCTCGCATAATCTGTTCCGGTTTGCGATTGAGGCGGGCTTCTGCTGTTTCGGAACGCAGACCCGTGTAGCCGGTGTACCACGTATAAGTCTTCTGGTTCAACTTGTTGCCCGAAAACTTGACCTTGTCGCAATTCGTTAAAATAACAAATTCTCCAGTGTCTACGTTGGGCGTGTAAGTTGGGCGATGTTTCCCCATCAGGACAACGGCAATGTCCGATGCAATTCGACCGACGATTTGATCTTCTCCGTCGACGATGAACCAACCGCGTTCGATTGTGTCTGTCTGAGCGTTGTATGATTTTGTGCCGGGCACAGTTCTTCTCCGGTCTCAGTCACTAACTGAGAGCAATTAAAAGCATTTTGAATGACCCTTAAACACGGTCGGGGTCCTCTCTCCCGCCAGTTGGTCTCCAACGGGAATCACGGATTTTATCGTTTTGACCAATCTTCCACAAGGGTCAACTTGAGCTCAGATTCGTAGATTCGAGCACCTTTTCGTATCGACCCATAAACCCAAAATTCTTGGCTCCAGTTCCCCAAAATTTCGACAAAATCAGATTTCCTAGCCTTTTCGAGGGCTCTGAATTGCGTTGATGGGAAGGCCAGGTTTCCTCGATGTTAATTGGTGGGCTGTTTTGAATGGCGGAAATTCGACAGCCTTGAGGGGAAAATGCCACTAAAACCCTTAAATCCCTTACTAATTGCCCTGTTTGATTGGTTTCCCACAAATTTCAGTCCGGTTAGGTAATTCAGTGAAGGTTTACGCCCGATAACGTAAGGGCACGGCTGCGAATTAGACTGAATCCATGGGATGGATTCGCACAATCTCCCCAATTTTAGAACAGCCATGCAATTAGATCTAAGCTCCCCCGAAGCTGGAATGTTTGAATTTCAGCCCGTTCTCAAAATCGTAGAGAATCCCTCCTTACCGCCAGCTGCTACCGCTCCTTGTGCGAAGACGGGACGATTCTTGACGCTTTTCGAGGAAATTACCGGCTGGAAAGCAGAATTTATTGAATCAAAACAGAGTCTTCGTCGTCGCGAAATCTCAAGCTCTAAAACTGAGCCAATTGAAGGCCGATTCGAGATCACCGATATGTCCCGGAATTGGCCGGCCAAAAAGGCGACTTGTCATCGTGGCAAATGCGATGAGTTGGTAAGTCTGGTCGAAGATCTCGTCGGTGAACTTCAAATGACTCAAATGGAATTAAAACGGGCTCAATCAGCCCTCGTGGCGTTTGATCCCGATGCAGAGATTAATGAAGAGAATCTTATCGACAGTTTTGTTCCGAAATTTCTGACGGAATCAAAGAGAACAGGGACGCTCGACAATTCGGCGATCGAATGTTTTGGAAGTCCCTCCGATGACGATTTTGAAGTGGAGCAGTTTGTCGGCGATTCAGCCGTTTCACTGGTTGCTCCTCCTTTTGCAGGATGGTCATTTGGTGGAGCCACGGGAATCCTGGGCAACTATTATTTGGATTGGACGGTTGACGAAGAGGAGCGAATATCGCTGGTCGCAGGAGAGATCGATTCTGTAATGGATTCAGGTCGGGAAGCGACGTTGACGATTGATCCGCTGACTCAAGAGTATCGATTAGGAAGTCCGGAACGACAGTCGTCGATGGAAGACGAATTCACGTTTTTTTATCTCTGGAACGAGAGAACAGAAATACTTCAACCAATTCGATCGGGTGATCACTGGTGCGGCTTGCAGGTTGACGAAGTGATTGTTGCGACGACGAATCGAGCACTAAGGGACTTGGATTCATTGCATTGTTTCGATTGCCAACACCAGTTTGCTGATTCCGCTGTTCAGAAAACAGCTTTTTGCGAGCCTTCAAGCACGGGCGTCACCTCAGCGGAAGTTGCGTATTCTCGGTTTTCACAGAATCGTGAGGCAACCAAAGCAGCTGATCTGGCGACTTTTTTTCGCCAAACGACAGGCAATTCTCAACCATTGTTGGTTTTAAAACGGGATTAACCTTTGCTGATAATAGGGGCTGTTCTCATAAAATATCTTGGATCGTCCGTTGGTTGATGAAACTGGAGCATCGTCGCTTGACCAAACGACACCAATGTTCGTAAACTGTGAACTGCCCCGCGGCTGTGGCGGAATTGGCAGACGCGCTAGGTTGAGGGCCTAGTGGGAGATAATCCCGTGGAAGTTCGAATCTTCTCAGCCGCACTTGGCCGAAAGGCCGTAAAAATAAGGTTGAAACACGCTTTGTTTACCTGCTGATTGTTTGGCAGTGCAACCCGTTTGATGTCGAGCAAATTCCGTACATACTGAATTTGCTCCTAACTCGGGAGTTGTATTATGCGTGGTTCCTCAAGGTCTCTACCTAGCTACTCGAAACATAAGGCTTCGGGACAGGCTGTCGTTCGTCTCTCTGGCAGGGACATTTATCTTGGGCCGTACGGCACTGAAGCCAGTAAATCGGAGTATGACAGGGTAACTGGTGAATGGCTCGCAAATGGACGGCGACTGCCTCTTAAAATTGATGACAAGCCGATTTCGTTAATCGAACTGACGGCAGACTATCTCAAGTACGCCAAAACCTATTACGTAAAGAATGGCAAACAAACCGACGAGATTGCAAGTATCAAAATTTCAATTCGTCACCTGAACAATCTCTATGGTAAGACGCTTGCAGAAGATTTTGGCCCTCTCGCACTAATTGCCGTGCGAAATCAAATG
>JAPOIJ010000099.1 GCA_029979005.1 Planctomycetota bacterium
CCAACCTGCTTCGTTCTGCGGAATCACCGGACTGAAGCCTACTTATGGAAGTGTCAGTCGGTACGGATTGATTGCCTTCGCGAGTAGCCTCGATCAAATCGGGCCAATGACACGGACCGCCAAAGAATCTGCATTACTCATGTCCGTCATCGCAGGATTCGATCCACGTGACTCAACCTCATCGAAAATACAAGTCGCAGATTTTCTCAATAGCCTTGAATCACCAATAAATGGATTACGTATTGGAGTCGTTCGCGAACATTTGGACGAAGGTCTTAATTCAGAAGTCAACTCAAAGATCACCGATGCCATTTCCGTGTTCAAACAACTCGGGGCAAACATTGAAGAAATTGAGATGCCGCACACAAAGTCGGCTATCGCAGCCTACTACATCATCGCGCCATGCGAAGCTTCAAGCAATCTCGCACGCTACGATGGCGTCCGTTACACCTTTCGGGCACAAGCCGATGACTTGGAAGAGATGTACCGAAAGACTCGGGGGCAAGGGTTTGGCGATGAAGTTAAACAACGGATCATGTTGGGAACCTACGCCCTAAGCTCTGGCTATTATGAAGCCTACTATTTAAAAGCTTCGAAAGTTCGCCGTATGATTAAACAAGACTACGACGAAGCCTTTCAAAAGGTTGACCTGATTTTGGGCCCGACAACACCAACTACGGCATTCAAGTTAGGGCAACACACTCAGGACCCTCTCGCAATGTATCTTGCAGATATTTATACCGTCTCAGCCAATCTGGCTGGAATTCCAGCCATTTCGGTTCCTGTCGAGCCTTCGAGCACTGGATTGCCAATTGGGCTCCAATTGCAGGGCAGGGCATACGAGGAAAATACTCTGCTACAAGCCGCTCATCAATTCCAAATCGCAACATCTTGGCATACGGCGACTCCGTCCGAACCATGGAGGACGCAGTCGTGAATCACGCTTCCAACCCTCAATCAACCAACCGACGCGTTGTGCGTTTTGATCAGTCCGAAATTATCATTGGCCTCGAAGTCCACGTTCAGCTCGATACCGATTCCAAATTATTCTGCGGTTGCTCGACACGATTCGGGGAAGCTGCTAATTCACAAACCTGTGTGGTCTGCACCGGGATGCCCGGTTCACTGCCAGTTATCAACCAACATGCCCTAGAACTTTCTATTCGGGCAGGACTCTCATTAAATTGCCAGATCGCTCGCTCGACTAAATGGGACCGGAAAAACTATTTCTATCCTGACCTTCCGAAGGGCTATCAAATTAGTCAATTTGACCAGCCCATTTGCGGACCGGGCTATCTCGACATTGAAGCCTTCGGGGATTCCAGCCAATCAAGGCGAATTCGTATTGAACGAGCCCATCTCGAAGAAGATGCGGGAAAGAGTATTCACGACGAATCCAATCGCGGGCAAAACTCAAAAATTGATCTCAACCGAACCGGCACTCCACTTCTTGAAATTGTCACCCAACCTGACCTTCGAAGCGCTGCTGAGGCGAAGTCATTTCTCTCTGAGCTGAAACTTATCTTAAATTACATCGACGTCTCGGACTGCAACATGCAGCAGGGCAATTTACGTTGCGACGCAAACGTCAACCTGCATATCCCGTTTGGAGAAGAGCAAATTGCAACTCCGATCGTAGAGATTAAAAACCTCAACAGTTTTCGAGCCGTTGAACGATCAATCACACATGAAGCACAACGGCAATTCGAAGCTTGGCAGGAAAACGGCCACACGATTGCGGATGCTCCCAAACAAACCCGTGGCTGGAACGACCATACCCAGTCGACGACGCTTCAACGAGAGAAAGAGGATTCAGCTGATTATCGATATTTCCCCGATCCAGATTTAATTGCGGTGAAAATTGAAGAAGCTCAAATTCAACAAATCAACTCGCAACTCGGGCCTTTGCCATCAGATTTACGAAAATTACTGATCGAGCGATACAATTTAAAGTCCGCGGATGCAACCGTCATTGTTTCTCAGGGTAAGGGAGTGGTTAATTACTTTTTAGAGGTCGCCGACGGTTGCAAGAATAGTAAAATCGCAAACAATTGGATCGGGCAGGAAGTTCTCCGCCAACTCAATGAATCGAATCAAACAATCCAACAGTACCCAGTTTCTCCCCAGCAATTTACCGAATTATTGAAATTAGTGATTGCAGGAACGCTCGACCAGACTCGCGGTAAAGAAGTACTCAATGAGATGGTTGAACATTGCATTTCGTCTCAGGAAGCCATCAAACGATTAGGCATTAAACCCGTCGACAACCGTGAACTTGTTACTCTTTGTGAAAAGCTAATTGCTGAAAACCAAGAGGTGATTGAACAAATTCAATCTGGAAATGCAAAAGCAATCGGGATGCTGATTGGGCAGGCAAGAAAACTAAATCCTAACGCCAACCCGGGATTGATCAAAGAAATGCTTTCAAAAATGATCTCATCGTAGTTTCTGTACTCTCAAACTCACCATCCAAAGGTATAGAAATTCTTTCAAAGCGTAGATATCCAGCCCTAAACCCAGTGCTCGGGCAACTTTAGCGCAACTTTAAGTTGAGATATTTTTGATTCTGTTGTTATCTTAAAAACACTGCATCGCCAACCCGCCAAGCATGTGATAAATTCGGGTCAAATCAAATGTCTCTCAACTCCCTTGGAGAATAACATTGTCGAATTTAATTGAAGGACACGTCGCCTCAGTGAATGCGGACGGAGACTTGGTGACTGATATCTCAATTGAACAAATCATCAATGTCCCCAGAGACGAATCAGTCCGAATTATTTTTGGGGGGCATGAAACGATTGGTCTCTACCCTGATCCTCATGACCAACCGGCAGCCACGATGGTCGCAAAGTTAAGTAACTCAGGGTTCCTCGAGGTCGGAATCGTCGGAATTAGTCTGAGCGAAATGTTGGGGATCAACGTTGGCGAACCAGTGAAAATTGAGTGGTAGCGACTGCACAATTCAGTCTGGATTTTCTAATGGCAACAGCTTTCAACTTGAGCACCTCAGTCAACGCTTGGCCTGCTTTATCCCTTGATTCCGGGCCTCACAAGCAAGGCGGTAGGCCTCTTCTTCTCCATGCTTGTGAATTGAAAAGGAACGAGTCCGCCGCCGACCGTGGCCATCGGTCCACTGTGCAATCCAATACCAATAAGAATAATCGAACTCGCCGCGGCGGTCGGTTTGCTCGTGAAGGCGAATCCCGACCTGTCCAGAACGATTTCGTACCGAAGGCCTGGCCGCCAAATCCTTCACCGAATAACGTTTATGACTTTGGTCAATTTCGTCGCGAAACACTTTAGCGGCCTGCAATGCCAACCGTTTTCCACCGTGACTAAGATCTGAAAAGTACTTGGAAAAACGCTCGCCTCGCCGTTGAATTCGAACTTCCCAGCCTCCATAAATCTTCCGCCCCTCTCCGGGCACTTCAATTCTCGCAATATTACGCCGAGGATTTTTTCGCGCCATGAACCGGTTTCTAACAACAGGACAATGAATGGCCTGAATCCTCCCGCCCCCTACCTTCAATCACTCTAAAAATCCAAGTGCTGATGCACTTCATTTCAAAGCGGGAACCAAGCCGTTAGACCCTAAATTACTTCAACCAAGACCGAAGTGCAAACGATGTAGCGAGCATGACACCTGTCGCTCACTGTGCTGAGGTTTTGAAACCGGAGGGGCCACCCGAGATCCTCTTGCCGTGACCAAGAGGCCAACTCGCCATTTGAAAACCATTCTCATAGATCCAATTCTTGAGTACTCCGTGAGACTCAAAATCATTCGGATAGACCCAGATCGAAATTGTTGTTTTCCCGGGTTCGAAACCAGACAACCTCTTTTGAAAATCTGAATTCTCCCGAAGAGCCACCTCTATGGTTTCTCCAATCAGCGGACTCGTGGGAAGCATCCTAAACCCCTGAAAACTAACCGTTTTCTGAGCATTCATGCCACCCCCTGTTCGGTCGTAATTTGTCTTCACGACCAACTCATATTGCATTCGGTAATCGTTTACTGGACCCACCACTTCGATCGTCTGTTCGGCTCGACTCAACTTTTCCGCATTCAGCTTCCACTCAGACTTCATGAGTGATATCAACTCACTCATCGGAACATAGGAAAGACGACCGTTGTTTAAACAAAAATGAATTTCATCTGAAAAAACAGTCTTGGCAATCGGGTTGGGAAAGTGGTTGATAACCTCTGTCACCGGCTCATTGCTAAAAGAAATAGCTTTCGACTCTCGATTCAGCTCCGCTAACTCGTCCTTTAATTTCTGCTGCTGAGTTTCAAAAGCTTCTTTCTTTTCAAACTCAATGGCCGCGGCTGCATCAATTTCCGCTATTTTTTCTATCCGATTTTTTTTGACCGCATCTAGCTTTTTCTGGAGTAACTCGAGCCGAATCAGAGCTTCATGTCGTTCGTCGGTTAAAGCTGCAGCCAACCTGTTCTCCTTCGCCTGCTGTTCCCCCAATGCCTCGTTATCCAGCTGAATTTTTTTGACTGTCTCACCCAAACTTGCCTTAGTTGCTTTGAGATCTTCAATTTCAGTTGAGAGATCTTCATTGGGAATAGAATGAACCCAAGATGCTGACGCCTGAGCGCCAACAACCACCACTAAAATGATCAGAATTCCAACTAAGTTCGCGACAATATCCAAAAAAGAATCTTGCCCGGTCGTAATTTGCTTGAGACTCATTAGCGCGACTCCTCAATCAAAAGACCACTGTTGTACAGCAGCCCATTTAATTCCGAAAATCGAATCTCTCCCCCAGGTAATACCGTCACGCGAAGTTGCGGTTTCCAATAACCATTTTTACCGGCAACGCCCCATGATTTTATTTGCCCCCAGATCTGCTCCACTAATGGATCAATCGCATCTGCAGTGTCCCCGGCCATTGAAATTTGTTTGCCGGTAACACCACCAGACTTAAGCTGAAGGTAGTCAGCTCCGCAATACAGCCGAAGAGGGCGAACGTACCCGGTGGCACCCATGGTTCTCGCCGGCAATGCCCAGTTACTACCACGCTGATTGGCAATACTCAATGTAGACTGAAGGATGTCACCTGCGACCTCTCCTCCAGCTCCAGCTTTCGATTGGGAACGAACAGCGCCCGTCGAAGAACTCAATCTATCCCTCGAACTCGTCCGCTCGGCCTCCAACTCACCCTGCTTTGAATTCCTTTTCGAAAGAAGATCAGTTGGATTTTTTGAATCAGATTGTTTTCTAGCTCCACGCACATCGGATCCTTCCAATCCATTTCCCAACCCCCTTGCTGTCGAGACAAATCCACCCTGTCCTCCAGACACACGGAGGCCCGGGCGAGAACGCTCGTCCGAAAACATTGCTTCCCGGGCACGGTGAGACTCAATCAACGCGATCTGTGACTGCTGCCGAATCCTCGCTTCTTTGATCGCGTTGTTTACTTCTTCAATCAGCTGAGGGTCTTTTTTTCCAAAACTCAAAACCTTTCCAGCATCGACCAGCTCATATCCAAACTCATCATCCCAACTTTGCATTGCCCGACGAACCAATACAAACGTTTCTGCCCCCTCCGGCCGAACAATCACCAATGGATAAGGATTTCCTTCTTTACCAACCAGATCATAGCGTTCCCAGTACTCTCGATTGGCAAGCAACGCTGAATCGAGCATATTGCCGGGCTGAAGCGGCAAAACGAATTCGTCTTTGCGTAACCGAATTCCGGAAGGCTGCAAGACGATCTCATCCTTTAAACATTCGATGAAAATTGGCCTCCTGAAAGTTCCACCGCGCCCCTGATAAGGTTCGATTACGTAAGTCGTTGGCTTGATAGCAGAATTCTTATCACGTTTTGTCTCGATCTCAGAACGTAATTTTAGGATCTCATCTTCCAATTTAGCCAGCTTCTGATGGCCATCAATCTCTGAGAACTTCTCCGAAGATAAAACCGGTTCCGGCTCGCGCTGAAGGCGATTCCACTCCGCAATGACTTTCTCAAGCTCCCGCTTGGCCTTCCGAACTTCCACTTCAAGATAGCTTCGGTGGGAGCGGGACTGCTGGAGTTTCTCTAAAGCATCTGGACGCACCGAAGACATTCCGTTGATGCGAATCTGCTCCAGGGAAACAGCATCATTTAATTCCGCAATCTGCTCTAATTTCTCTGAATCGTCCTCTGCTTGCTTCTTTGCAGATTGATCATCAGCAGATTTCACTGCCATGACGAGCATTACAATCAAAACACCGAGGGTGCAGATCAACACCGCTAAAAACGGAAACAACGAAACGCTGAGTTGAGTTCGATTTTTTTTTCGCCGTCTCATGCAGTTCTTTTTGAACTCCGGTCGATGTTAACCGTGACAAATTGACGTTCCTGTTTGCGGACAGGCAAAATGACCTCTGCGGTTGTCGCCTCTGAACTTGCACACACTGGCTCGGGAGAAGCTTGAGTTTCTTCAAAATCGATCCGAGCCCCCATTCCGAACTGGGTGATTTCGGCGATCTGTCTCTTTATTTCCGCTTTTCCAAGCACGGACTGAGAAGACTTTGACTCGTGGCGTGGTTTTTCATCGCTGATATCAGTGGATGATGTACCGGAGTCGAGCATTCCCTGACGATTCTCAGCGAGACTCACTACCATCGATTCAACAGCTTCCTTTAATTTCTCTGTTGCTTCGGCGGCTCTTTGATTTTGGGCAAGAATGGGCTCTAAACTTTGTTGGTTTCGATCTTGAGCCAACAACTCGCCCATCAACTCAGCTTGCTGCGCCAGTTTACCTTGATAATCGGACATCAACCGGGCGTTGTCAGAAAGCGTTACCTGCCACTGACTCCAACGGTGCGACATCGATTCGTCCGCTTTGTCGATTGAATTCGTCAAACCCAAGGTCAGTTTCTCAACACTTTGCTGAATGGAATCTACCAGTTGCTGATTCAGTCGATCCTTCAGGTTTTCCTGTGACTCTAGCCAAGTCGCATGGGCTGCTTGAATTGTTTTTTGCCAGTGGCTAGTTTGCTCTTCAATTGACCTCTGAGAAGCATTTAGGAATTTGTGGGCAACATTTTCATAGGTTGGCTGGGCTTGGGACACTGTCATATCAAAGTTGGCATTTACTTCCTGTTTTGCCCGCTGATCCACTAACTCCAACAACTGGGTCTCAAATCTCTCAACTAAAAACTGGCCAAACATTAAAACCATGGATAAAGTCAAAGCCAGAGCCGTCGTATCAAACGCAACGTAAAGGCTACCACGTAATCCATCCATCATTTGCTGAAAATCATTGTCGGGGCCAACATTGATTCCGCCGAGCGCCTGGGAAATCCCTAAAACAGTCCCCAGAAAACCAAGCATCGGCGTCGCCCAAATCAATATTCTCACCAGAGAATACCGTTGCTGCTGCCGATCGAGATCTAAGTCTGCTAAATACTTAAGTTCATCTTCTACAGAAGCAGTAGAATTAGTACGGTAAATACAGTGCAACGCGTTCACTAAGCGCTGCCATAAGTAATGGTCATGCATCCATTTGGGCAACTCTAGCAAATGCTTTCCCAAGTCAACTGTTCGCTCTTCAATTACTCCCCGTGGTCTCTTTCCTCCGGTAGAATCGGAAGACGATCTTACCGAAGCACTCCCGACCGCACCTTGAGGGATACTAATTGAGATTTTCTTTTCGCCGCTGAATTGCTCAAAAATATTGTTAGCGATCAAACCCAACGAGGCGATTCCAATAAAGAACATCCCGACGGTTACTTTAGAAACCGGATGCCCCGTCAAATATCTTAGGACGGTCTCATTCGAAATATGCCCATCGTTAATCAGATAGGATAGCCCCAAATATAACATCAGCCCGATGCAGATCGGGATTACAAGCGAGGGTAGTACGGCGATCCAACTTGACGATCGTTTCACTTGGCTTCCTTGACTACTGATTCTTTAGATTCTCATACGGTTGCCTGTGCGTCGGTCGCGCAGCAAACCAGTTGATTTCACCCGCCTACACAACGGCGCGTTCTCTATTTAATCGGTAATCATTACCTATCGCGTAAACTTTATGTTGCCCGAATTCCATGAAATATCAAATTGATTCACGGAATCGAAAGAACTGACAAAGTTGACGCTTTTTACCAAAGAGTTGGGCGTGTTTCGTCGATAACAACGTTACTGAATCGCTGCGCTTCAGTTCGTATACCCAGGGGGGTGAAACCCGGTTCGGTAAGCTCCGACCGGGTTTCTTTTTTGCGCGATTCCTTGCCTCTATCTATTTCTCCCAATCCAAGGCACCGCTCGACCGGATTCATCTCTTAAACCGATTTTGAGCTTCTTCCATAAAACCAGACCTACGAATTGGACATATCAGTGGGCAGGCGAGCAAAAACAACCTAAAATCGCTAGCGTATACAAGCATTCCCCTGCTTGCTTGTGACCTGCTACGTTTAAGCCATAGCTCTTTGCACCAATTTAGTTGCATTTATTATGAAAATTGAAAACGAAGGTTCATCGGAGTCCGCTTCCCGCCACTCTACTTTCATCCCGTGGCTTCGATTGTTGCGCATTTCTGCCTTACCGACGGCGATCTCCAATATTTTGATGGCGTTTTTACTGGTTCATCAAGCGTGGACACCTTCTTTAGAGCTCTGCCTCCTCATTTTTGCATCGTCTTTCCTGTATCTAGCCGGCATGGTGCTTAACGATGTCTTTGACATTGAGATCGATCGAATTCAACGGCCGAGCCGTCCGCTGCCTGCTGGATCAATTTCGCTCAAAACCGCCAAAACCGCAGGCTACCTACTCATTTCCTTAGGTGTCGGTTTGGCCTCGCTCGCTGGATGGGTTGGGAGTGGGAGCAATCCCTTTTTACTCACGAGTCCTTTCACGCGGTCAACGATAATTGCCATCTTGCTTGCGGTGTGCATCCTGCTTTACAACGGCGCAATGAAACGCACCCTCTTTGCCCCCTTTCTGATGGGAAGCTGCCGCGGTCTCAACATTCTTCTCGGTACAAGCACACTCGTTCCACTTGCGACAGGTCTTACAACCCCTGGGGCGGCTTCGACATTCTTGAGTATTCCTTTGGTCGCTTGGTGGATCTCCATTTCCATCGCGACCTTAATTTGCGGCGTTACCTTACTAGGTAGAAATGAGGCGGTTGAGTCACAAAAACGCTTGCCCCTCTTTATCGCCTGTGCCTTTGTCCTTGCCGGGATCACTGGCATTGGGACTGTCGTTTACTGCCCAATGGACCTGGAGCCGTCCTCCCTCGTCAAGAACATTTACCCCCTTATCGTCGGTATCATTTCCCTGACAATTATCCGCCGCGTTGTTGGAGCTGCGATTATTGCAACTCCGGCCGCTATCCAGTCGGGAGTCATTTCTGTTCTGCGCAGCCTCATTATTCTCGATGCAGTCATCTGCTTCCTCGCTGCGCCACAATCAGAGCATTACGCATTAATTGTGCTTAGCCTTTTGATTCCCAATATTCTCTTAAGTCGCTTTATTTCCACAACCTAGCTCAATCAACTGTTGTTTTTTAAAATTATTCATTCACGATAAAAGCCATTAGCTCATCGAAAGAACACACGGCATTTTCATGATAATCGGCTACAACACAAACGGCCTTTCGAACCACATTGCAAAGGATGGTTTAGAGTTACTTGCCAAGACCGGCTATAAAAGTGTGGCCATTACCATTGACCACGGCTGGCTCAGCCCGCGAGATCCGGCTGCAGATATTCAGATTCAGCAATTCAAACATTTCTTTCAACAACATAGAATTTCAAACGTAATCGAAACCGGCGCGCGCTTCCTCCTAAATCCAGAATCCAAGCATTCGCCGACGCTTCTCAACCCCGACCCGGATCAATCACAAAAAAGAATCGACTTCATTAAATACTGCATCGACGTTGGTGTTGAGCTTGACAGCGATTGCGTATCCATCTGGTCAGGCATTAAACCTCAGGGACTGTCCTTTGACGCGGCGATGGACCGTTTGGTCAAAAATCTCGAAACCGTTCTCCGGTATGCGGAATCGCGTGAAATTGATATTGGATTTGAACCTGAACCGGGAATGCTAATCGACACAACCGGGCGGTACGAGCGACTCACACATCTGCTCGACTCTCCTCGCATGAAAATGACTCTCGATATTGGGCACCTCTTCTGTTTAAGTGAAATACCGATCGCAAATTACATTGAAAAATGGGCAGACCGCATTGTAAATGTTCATATCGAAGATATGAAATCCGGCGTTCATGAACATCTAAAATTTGGAGACGGTCAAATTCACTTTCCACCCGTCATCGAATCATTAAATCGGTGTGGCTACAAGGGAGGTCTCCATGTCGAACTGAGCCGCCACAGCCATGATGCTGCCAACGTAATTCAACAGTCCTATGACTTTTTAAATCCCATTATCCAAGACATACTCGACAATGATAAACCGCTTTAACGAGTAACATCTTTAATCCAGCGTCCTCACGCTCCAGCCCATAGTTCCATTTGAATCGAGAAATAAAGTGACCCGTGTTTGTGTCATCAATGTGGTCGGCCTGACTCCAAAACTACTTGCGCACGCACCCAATCTGGCAGCCGTCGGTAACGCTACCGCGTGGGAAAGCCCGTTGCCTGCGGTCACATCCACATCCCAGGCGACATTGCTCACTGGATTGTCGCCGCGAGACCATGGAATCGTCGCTAACGGCTGGTACTATCGCGACACTCAAGAAATTCGATTTTGGCAACAAGCAAATTCGCTGGTTCAAGGAGAGAAATTTTACAACAACATCGAAACAGCAAAAATGTTCTGGTGGTTCAACCAAGGTTCTGGAGTCCGCTACAGCTGTACTCCGAAACCGCATTACGGCTGTGACGGTTCAAAAATTTTCGACATCTTGGATTTCACCGAATGCGATTTAACCCGATCCCTCGGCCCCTTTCCATTCTTTAGTTTCTGGGGCCCCCATGCCGGCCTTCCCAGTACGCAGTGGATCGCCGAGGCAACTTCTTTGGTGATGAGGCGCAAAAAACCGGAATTGACACTCGCCTACCTCCCTCACCTCGACTATGACTTCCAGAGATTTCCCTCACATGAGCCGGAGCGTGTCAAAGAAGTCGATGATTGTGCAGCAAAGATCATTCAGGCCGCAGAAGAGATCAACGCAAAAGTGGTCGTCGTCTCCGAATATGGTCTTGTTCCTGTGAACCAACCCGTACACCTCAATCGCCTCTTAAGAAAATCCGATTTGCTGAACATTCGATCTGGTCCGTTTGGAGAAGTTCTAATTCCGGGTGAATCGAAGGCATTTGCCGTAGCGGATCATCAGCTCGCACATATCTACATTGCTAATCCCTCGGATATTCCCGCCGTCCGAAAAATTCTGGATTCGACTCCCGGCGTCGCGGCGGTGGTTGAACCTGGTGATCTGGAACTTGACCACCCAAGAAGTGGAGAACTAATCGCCCTGGCAGAACCAAATGCCTGGTTTACTTATTATTATTGGCTCGAAGACCATCTCGCTCCCGACTTTGCTGCAACCGTCGACATTCACCGGAAGCCCGGGTACGATCCTTGCGAACTCTTCATGACTTCCAAATTTCGTGCCATCCGAAAACTGATCCGTAAAAAAATCGGCTTACGTTATTCGATGGATGTGATTCCACTCGACGCTTCACTCGTAAAAGGCAGCCACGGGCTCACCCCAAGCGACGACGAGGGGCCGCTGGTGATTGGCCCGGGCGATCCACCGGAGAAAATGACTCAATTCAAAGCCTACCTAGAACGACTTTTAAAAGGCTCTTAGCCAGTTGCCTCATTTTGACTACGGTAAAATCACTGTGCAATCTGTAGCTGCAAAGTGATCGTCTAAATCATAGGCAACATCCTCAGTGATTCCCGTGTAGGAAATATTGAGATATTGCAGATTGTTCAGCCCCATTAAAGAAGGCTTCGATGCATCGGTAATCTTTGTTTTACCAAGATGCAAAAAGGTCAACTGCGGCATGCGTTCGAGCATTTTAATTCCTGCATCTGTCACTTTAGTATTATCCAAATTCAAAGATGTGAGTCCTTCCAGCGAAGTGACTGGCTCAAGCCCAACGTCTGAAAATTTAGTGCTCCACAAATTGAGTTCTTTGAGTCCGGAAAACTTTGCAATACTTTTCCCTGCAGCATCAGTAATACCAGGCGAATTACACTCGCTCAAATCAAGTTTTTCAAGCTTTTTCAATGCAGTCAAATACTCGATTCCCTGATCCGAGAGTCGCGTATCTCTCAAATTAAGTTTGACAATGTTCGGCATCCCGGCAATAACGCGAAGCGTTTCATCACCGATAGACGTTCGAAATAAGTGAATTTCTTTTAAATCCAAATCAGCAAGCGTCTTAAACCCTTCGTCTGTAATATTTGAGTCGTTCAACCCGAGCACCTTGAGTTTTTTCATCTGGGCTACAAAACCCATCGCCTCATCGTTAATCGAGTCGCCCCATACTTTTAAGAACGAAAGATTTGGGCAATGGGACAGTGCTTCCAAGCCCACAATTGTTACGCGGTTGCAATCACTCAAGTCAATTGCTTTCAGAGTCTGCAATTCGGAAAGGTATTGCAATTCCTCGTCTCCCACCCTCGTTTGTCCGCAACGAATCTGCTCCAGGGCAGGATATTTGGAGAGAACTTTCATCCCCTCGGCCGACAAGGTTGCCTTCAACAACTGTAAAAACTTCAATCGTTTTAATGGTTTGAGTTTTTCAAAATCCTCCGCCGAAGGCGTGCTTCGACTGATGTCTAGATACTCAAGATTCAGGATTTTTGCGAGGTGATCAAAGGAAGCAGAATCAACCTTGGTTCCATCCAGAATGACTCTGGTCAACTTGGTGAATTTACCCAACTGCTCAAGCGCATCGTTTCCGAGAGAGCATTCGGCCAAATCAACTTCTACTGCGAACCCATCGTCATCCATTGAGAAGAACGCATCTCTGTTTTCAAGCTTTTCACGAATAGCTTCTTCTTCCGCCATCGAAAAACCATTTATCACAACTGGCGGCGGCGTGACGGGAACTTTAACTTGAGGCACGGGATCGACGATAGCCGAATCTGAAACTGCGTCAGAAGCCTTTGGATCCAATGAAGCGATCGCAGGCTCGTTCCCATTAACCGCAGCCGTGCGCTCGTCCCTTTGCCGACGAAGATCGCTGTAGTCGCTATTTTCGCAACCGACCAAGCCGATAAAATTTACAAACAAGGAAATTACAAAACATTTCTTGACGACAGAATTCATAAACACTCTTTCAAATTCAATACCACTTCGTCATTTGCTTGGAGAATTGATCCTAACAAAGAACTCTTTGAATTTACCATCTTATGGCACAATTAACAGTACAACAGATCACCCACAGCCAGTAAAACTGCCGGCCAACCGCTTCCGCACAAACTATCTTAATTCAGATGATCTCAGCTAAGAACCTATTTGTTCGATCCATTTCAACCCGTCTTCCGACCGGACATTTCGTCGAAAAATCATTCGCATCACAATCGAAACATCCCTCCTATTCGGTGATATTCAAATTAGAAACTAAGCTAAAATAAAAACAGTCATTTTCGAATTAGCTTTCTCAATCCAATTCGATCATGCTGGTTCACAAATTCCCATCAGCTTAAACCCTACTCCCATTTCTTAGACCATGATCACCACCCACTCGCCCAAAAATCTTGCCTTCCATTGGTTGATGGCAGCGTTAATCTTTGGTGTCTCATCCGTAGGCACGTTACCTCAGGTCGCAAACAGTCAGGAGTTAACATCGAGCTTGTTGCTGCGACCACACATCGAGAACTTAAATGCCAAACATGACCAAGTAACGCAGGCGATTGAGATCTTCAAAACCGGCGATTTCGCGAAAGCCAAAGAGTTACTTGACTCGGTTTGCGAAGCAGACACTTCACTACCACCAGCTGAACTACTATTGGCGACCATGTTTCAAGCTGCCAATCGCCCCAATCTTGCAAGAACCGAACTCGAAAATGCAATGCGAAACAGGCCAACTGACCCAGGTGCAATTTTGATTTTTGCAGAATCAGCCATTCAAAACGGACGCTATGCCGAGGCTGAAATTCTATTTGAACGCGCATCACAACTGACAAACAGAATCTCCAACAATGACTATCGAAAACAGAACATTCAAAACCGAATTGCGTTGAACTCGGCAGCAATTGCCGAATATAGAAATTCATGGGGCGAGGCTGCTGATTTGCTTAAGCCCGTGGCGGCTAAAGATCCTGACAATTCAAACGTAATTTCACGCCTAGCGCGAAGTCTATTCAAGTCCGGCCAATCGGATGAATCATTGACATTGCTCCAAAAGCACTGGAATGAAAACAAGAAAACCACGCAAAGACCGGAAATCACCATGGCAGTTCTCTACCAGGAAGCGAATAACCTGAAAAAAGCAGAAGAATTGATGATCGCTGCTTCAGAACTTGAGCCTGAGAATGCCGTCAACCAAACCACCGTTGCTCGCTGGGCGTTGGAAAACGGCAAGCTTGATCTTGCCAAAAAGTGTGTCGACCGCGCCTCCCAAACCCAACCGAATCTTGATACCCAATTACTTTCCGCGCTCGTGGCCCGTTATCAAGAAGACTATGAAACTGCCAAATCGATCCTGGAATCAGCACATCTCGAATCGCCAGCCAACCTTGGTATTATCCTGGAGCTGGCAATGACACTAAGTAACATTAAGGGCGAAGAGAATCGGGGACTGCAATATGCACAGTTGGCAGTCAAAATCCAACCAGATCTTCGACAGCCCGCTGGTCGCAACGCTGCCATGTCACTTGCTTGGCTGCTCTATCGGTTTGGAGGCCAAGAGGAGTCCGAAAAAATCCTTCAAAACGTTCTGAGGGCTGGCCAAATCAGCTCAGAATGCAGTTACTTTGCCGCAAGGATATTGATGAATAAAAATCGTTCAGCCTCGAAACAGCTCTTCGAGGAAATAATTAAGAGCGGCCGCCAATTCCCCGGTTTCAACGAAGCTAAGGATCTCTACGAAAAAACAATTTGGTAACGTCTTGGATGCGATCGTCGGCTAAAAGGCGATTTATATTCCAGCACCCAGTTTCTTAAGTACCGCCTCGTGAATTAGACCGTTGGAACCAACAGCATCGCCGGAATCAATTCGTTGATTCCCTTGCCAATCGGTGAATTTCCCACCAGCCTCTTCGATGATCGGCTGAACTGCCGCCGCATCCCAAATATTGAGCTCCGGATCAATCATGACCTCAACTCGCCCGGTAGCGACTAGGAAATATCCGTAAACGTCTCCCCAAGTTCTGCAAAAATAGACGCTGCTTGACAACGCTTGATAAGCATCCCCGGCTCCGCGGGCACCAAAGGAATCGATCGATGAGGTAGTTAAAACAGAATCTTCAAGTTCTGATTTTTTTGAAACCTTTGCACGGACAACCGGTTGATCTCCCTGAAATGCCCAAGCTCCCAAGCCCTGAGCAGCATAAACGCCAACATCAAGACCGGGTAAATACACCGAACCGATTACTGAATTTCTTATTTTTGAATCGGACTCTATTTGCTCAACCGCAACCATTGTCCCGTACAACGGAACACCGCTAATGAAAGACTTGGTTCCATCAATTGGATCAAGAATCCAACGATATGGGGAACTACCTTCAACCGATTCAAACTCTTCTCCGATAATCGAATCAGACGGATAGTGCTCCTGAATCATTTTCCTCAAATACCGCTCGGCATCTTGGTCGGCGATCGTTAATGGAGAACCATCTTCTTTTTTCTGCACATCGAAAAGAGCAGTTTGAAAATATTTTAGTGTCCGTTTACCAGCTGCCTTCGCAATCTGATTGGCAAAGGATAAGCGTGCTTCCAGTTCCATTTGAGATACATTTCAACCACTTAATTTGAAAAACAACTTAGCGGTTAGCAAGATTTAGGATTAGTCCACGTCAGTCCCAAGATCACTGGAACCCGTTTTTTGCTCAGCACGATAGGCATAGATGACCATCATGATCGCACCACAAACGCAACAAACATCAGCGATATTAAAGTTCGGCCAGGGATTGAAACCTCGAACGCCATCGAGATTGAACAGTATACAATCGCGCACATTGTACTGAATCTCAACCGGATAGCTCGGCAGTGCTCCCCAGCCGACGCGATCATAAAAATTCCCCAACGCACCGCCACAAATAATACCGAGGGTTAAGGTAAGCCAACGGTCACGAATTCCTCCGTACCCATACAGCCAGATAATAAAACCCAATATCAGTAAGATACTGACCAGGGCAAACACCCATTGATAGCCCTGACCGAGTCCGAAGAGCGCGCCGGGATTAGTCGCGGTCTGAATGCCGAAGATATCCGGGATCCACCAGTGCGGAATTTGAGCGGCATAATCTTCAGTTTTCGGATCTGCTCGCAACGGGTCAAAATGGTATCGAAACATATACCACTTAGTTACCAGATCGAGCGTTAGACCAATCAGACAAGGCAAAAAAAACAGGGCGTGACGATGCCATGGCAATCGTCCGCCCTCTGTTCGGTCTGTCAATGAAGCTTCGGCGTTAGTAGTTATTGCTTTCGAGCTCACTGGCACATTTGACGCAATACGGTGTGTAAGGAATTGCTTTGAGACGCATTTTGGGGATTTTCCCCGAGCACTCAAGACAAGTACCATAAACGCCGTTCTCAACACGTTCAAGAGCGCCTTCGATCTGGACGAGGGTCTCTCCCTCATTATTCATCAATAATATCGTGTTATCCTGCTCGAATGTGTCGCTTCCCATATCGGCAATGTGGCTGGGAACCGAAGAATTTCCACTTCTTCCCGCACCAGCGTTGGACAGTGCCGCGTCAGCAAGCGTCGAAACATCACCACGCAGTCGGGCGCGAAGCACCAAGAGCATCTCTTTAAAAGGCTTGACGTCCGCTTTTTTCATTTTCATCCTAGTTCTCCGTTAAATCCGTTGGTTCCGGCGAGTTTGTTCCGGTTCGGTTTGCACCAACCTCCGAATCGAGGTGGAATTGTAAGAAGGGCACCGCGTTGAGTCAATTAAAAATGCATTTATTTGCACAGTAAATTCACGCAAACCCATGACAATTAACACGTTACGACTCCTCAAAAGTCCCCAACGCTGCTCAAACTTGGAAAAATACGTTAAGTTTGGGGGCGTTTCAAACACCTTAAGTAGGCTTTAGACTGACTCTAGGTACGAAATACGCACCGGAATGGTTTGGAAATTTCTGTTCTCACTCCATCCAATATTTAAGTAACCGCAGTTCTTTGACCTCAGTTAGCACGGAACTGCGATGAAACGTGAATTTACCTTTAAAATTGGGGACTCTCATGAGCAATCGACCAACAAACCTGGCAATCAGCGGCGCCGCTGGAAGGATGGGAAAGCGACTCATCGCACTGGGAAACGAGGATCCCAACCTAAAAATAACGGCAGCAGTAGAGGCTAAAGACCACCCCTCCATAGGACTGGATTCTGGAGTCCAATCCGGAATTGAGGCTATTGCTGTCCCGTTTACAAACGATTACCCCTCCGAGGTCGACGTTGTCATTGATTTCTCACATTCCCAGGGAGCTGCCGCTGCTCTCAACTATTGCCTTTCGAATAACAAGCCTTTAGTCATGGCAACGACCGGACTCGACGTTTCGATTATCGAAGAAATTCATGCTGCTGCCAAGCAAATCGCTGTTGTATGGGCACCGAGCATGAGCTTGGCCGTAAATTTAACCATGAAGCTCGTCGAGACAGCCGGTCAAGCACTAAAAGATCACGCAACCGGTGTCGACGTTGAGATCATTGAAAAACACCATCGATTCAAGGCTGACGCTCCCAGTGGAACCGCTCTTAAATTTGGAGAGATCATTGCCCAAACGATGGGCCAAACCCACCACCAGCACGGGCGGGAAGGCCTCGTCGGTGAACGACCTCGAAATGAGATTGGATACCACGCGGTGCGAACCGGAGACAACCCTGGAGCGCATACTATTCATTTCGGGATGCTGGGCGAAACTATCGAGCTTAATGTTTCAGCCAGCAATCGAGACTGTTATGCAAGCGGCGCGCTTGCCGCGGCAAAATTCGTCGCCAGCAAACCACCGGGACTTTACAACATGTTTGATGTTCTTGGTCTCAGCTAGATAGGGATCGGGAGGGAAGCAAATGGCGAAATGCGACGAAGGCTATCTGTGTAGTATTTGCGGAGGCGATGTTGAGAACATCACTCAAAGCGATCTGTACCTAAGGTATGTCACGGGAATGCTGGATCCGGAATTACTGCATGCAGAGCCCGAGCGACACATTCGCTGCAATCCAACGCTCGCACAGTTCATCGTAGCTGAGGACTTTGAGGCGGTCCAAGTCGAAGGCGACTTTGATAAATCCCAACTCGACCAAGCCCATGTTCGCCAACGTGAATCGCTGGTCACCCGGGG
>JAPOIJ010000142.1 GCA_029979005.1 Planctomycetota bacterium
AGCGCGGTTGCCAATTCGGATTTCCGCAGCCTGAATCCATTTATCTTCCTTGAAATTCGTTTTGACTTGAAAGTACTGATACTGCAAAATCCCACCAGCCGGGATAGGATACGGTTTTTTTGTAATCTGAAATACGACGTCTGGCTTTCCTATCCGCCAACCTTCTGTAAACTCTGGAGGAGTCGGCAGATCATCCGTATCTCCTAACGGAGCACCAGCTTTGACCCATTCGCTAATTAGATTTTTTTGCTCGATTGTCAACGTTGGATCATTTCTAAATTTCCCGTGCTTGGGATTCGCGTGCCACGGTGGCATTCGCTGTTCCGTGACCACCTCTTCAATCATTCCCGCCCAACCGACAACCTCGTCATAGTCGGTCAAGCTAAACGGGGCCGCTTCCCCGTCGCGATGACAATTCACACAACGCTCATTTAAAATTCGGGAAATCTGATTCGCATAAGTAACTCTTACTTTGGCTTTGGCATCCTGCGGTAATACTCGCCCGATAATACAACCATCGGTCTCAGTTTGCTGAACCTTAGGAGTTTTCCGGTTTTTGATTGCCTGCACTGCATCCGCCAGATAATTATTCGACGCCTTAAACTTTTGTTTTCCGTAGGTGTATTGATCATCAATCGCACCCTGGTAAATCAATTCTTGGTTTGAATTAAACAGGAAAACCTCAGGAGTTCTACTTGCCCCAAAAGCATCGGCCACACGGTTTGCCGGATCTTTGAGCAAAGGGCAATTAACGTTTAACTCCCTCGCGAATTTAGCAATTTCTGTAATGGAATCCTGACAATTTGAATTTACGCCAATGATCTGTAAATTGTCGCGATTGTTCTTAACTAAATCAGCCAGTTTGGGAACATAAAATTTCACTAATGGGCACTCAACGCCGAAAAACACGACTATGGTAGGCTTGTCCGAATCAAGATTGGATGGAGCAAAAGAGTTACCCTGATAGTCTTTTAACGCAAAAACTGGCATTCGATCACCAATCTGCAATTGCTCTCGCTCTGCGTCTTCGGCTCGCAATAAACCAAGATTCAAGCAAGCAAACGCAAGGAAGAAAAGAACAGGCACGACGCGAAGTTGATACTTCATGAAATTGTTGAAACCAATGAGGATTTTTGACTTAAAATACCGCCTAATTATCGAGCTTCAGGATAACTTTTCAAGAGAATTGACGAAATGGCGTTCTGAGAAAGCGTTCAGAATAACCGGATTTTAAAATTCAGAGCGATGTCAAAAAAGTCCCCCTTAGTTGAGTTAAGGGACACTTCCTAAGGACGGTTCCTCCACGGGGAATAGTTAAGGAGAATCCGATTACAACCGTATTAGAAAAGCCGACGGCGAGTGACCGAAAATGGCCACGTCCAGACCGCAGTTGGGCCATGCGAATGCAGTGGCACGATTTGCTTTTCATGCATTGGCGGATCGAGAAGGATGCCCTCCAAAGGTTGATCCCGGACGGCCTTGAAATTGACACCTTCGACAGCTCCGCCTGGATTGGTGTTGTCCCCTTTAAAATGTCCGGCGTTGCTCCGCGGTACGTCCCGAACGTCCCTTTCATGTCTTGCTTTCCAGAATTAAACGTTCGAACCTATGTTACGATCAACGGTAAACCTGGAGTGTGGTTCTTTTGTCTTGAGGCAACCAACCCGATCGCAGTTCGCATCGCGCGGCAGTTCTTTCACCTGCCCTACATGGATGCACGGATCGATGTCGGCGATTCACACAAAAAAAACAAGGGGCAGTGGATTGGCTATCGGTCGGTTCGCTCTCACCCCGGCGAACTACCCGCTAAATTCAAAATTGATTACCGGCCCATCGGCAAGTCGTTTCAAGCGAATGCCGGTTCATTGGAAGAGTTCTTGACTGCTCGCTACTGTCTTTATTCCGCGGACAAACAGGGGAAGATCTTTCGAGGTGAAATTGACCATGAACCTTGGCATCTGCAAGAGGCACAGGCGATTATTCATGAAAACACAATGACAGATTGGATGGGAGTGCAACTCCCCAACGAAACGCCATTGCTCCATTTTGCCAAACACACCAAGGTTATTGCCTGGACGCTGGAAGAGGCTTGATCGGTTCCGGCGAAACTCTTAGATTCGGATGTTGTTGGTTTTGCCAGCAAAAGTAGTTAGACTGGAGACGTCAGTAAAACCGCGAGCCAATCCTATGAAACTTCCTTTTGCGAATCCTAGACGCCAGTCCGTCCTCCTGTCTCGTTGTCTCTTTCTGTTCGCAGTCGCGCTTTCTGCGGTAAGCGTGTGCGGTTGGGCCATACCGACTGCCAACAACAACGAAGACGACAAACCACTTGGCAAGGTTCCAAAATTGCCCGTGGATAGCTTACCGGCCAACATTAGCACGACAAAGATTCCCGGAGGCTTCAACGGCATTCCGGCAGCTCCCGCAGACAATGCCACAACGGCCGAAAAAGTAAGCCTAGGACGTAAGCTTTTCTTTGATCCAATACTGTCAACTGACGGAACAGTCTCGTGCGCGAGTTGTCACCAACCGGAACACGGATTCGCAAGCCCGGATCCCATTGCGGTTGGAGTGGGAGGGAAAATCGGCAAGCGAAACGCTCCAACCGTGATCAACCGGGGGTTTGGTAAGAAGTTTTCGTGGGATGGACGGGACAACAGCTTAGAACAACAGGTACTAGGCCCCCTCAAAAGCGAAACCGAGTTAGGTGGAGACATTGAACTCGTGCTTAAAAATTTAAAAAACAATTCCGAGTATGTTGAGCAATTCCACTCTGTTTTTGGAACTGATTCAGAATCACCGACCCCCGAAACCGTCACCGCCGAAAATCTGGCTAAAGCCATCGCAAGTTTCGAACGAACTCTGACTTCCGGAAACTCAAAAGTAGATCGTTTCCGCGCTGCCGAATACGAAGCCTTGTCAAAGGAAGCGCGGCAGGGGTTGTGGATTTTTGAAAGTCGCGGTGGATGCTGGAAATGTCACTCAGGTTCTAATTTATCTGACGAAGCTTTCCACAATACCGGAGTCGGCTTTGGCAAGCCGAACCGAGATCAAGGTCGTTTCGAAGCGACCAACAACCCTGCTCATGAATTTCAATACAAAACGCCTACGTTGCGCGACGTGGAATTTACGGCTCCCTACATGCACGATGGCAGTGTCAAAACTCTCCGCGAAGTAGTCGAGTTCTACAATCGTGGCGGAGCTCCTGACGATCCAACGCTCGACAAGAAAATGTTGCCATTGAACCTTTCTGAACAGGAAATAGATTTTTTGGTAGAGTTTTTAAAGGCGTTATCAGGGGAAAGCGTACTTAATCCAGCTAATTAATCGCGTTGGGGCGCCCGCTGGAGCCGCGTTATAGAAGACCTTTTCAGCCCATAACTCTGGATGCAAGCAAGGCTTTTGCGCCCTTAAGTTTTCAATGCACTTTGTTCACCAACATGTTATACATTTGACAAAACAGTCAAATGCCCACCGCACGGTCGGCTCAATTGTTAAATTTGAGAAGATTGCCGCTTTGCAAAGAAAAAATAACCTTGAGCGTCTATGTTGATCACTCAAGATTAGTGATACTCTGAACTCTCCAAGCGATCGTTTTTTTCCCAAAACGGTCGAACGATGTCACTTATTCAACGAACTAGTCACTGCTGACTCCAAGGGCAATTCCAAATGGGGCAAACCCAATCCGTCCATAACGTAAATTTGATTCTGTCCGATCCCCACGATTCCTCTGGTGAATGGATTGGACAACATGAAATATTAAAGCAGGTTCTCGCCTGTTGGCTGACGATTAACGACGATGATTCACCGCTTACTCCCCGGATCATTGGACCACCGGGGATCGGGAAGACCGCATTAGTCACAGCCGCCACCAAAGTTCGGGGGCAAGAACTTTACATCTATCAATGCACCGCAGACACTCGCCCAGAGGATCTACTGGTCACGCCTGTTCTCGCTGAAAACGGCACCATTGCCTATCACGCTTCGCCACTGGTTACGGCCATGATCCGGGGAGGCGTCTGCATCCTTGATGAGGGTAATCGCATGAACGAAAAATCATGGGCTTCCCTCGCACCCTTGCTCGACCACCGACGATACATTGAGTCCATTGTCGCGGGGGTCACGATCCAGGCCGACCCCAATTTTCGATGTGCCGTAACGATGAATCAGGATGAATCAACTTTTGAAATTCCAGACTACATCCTCAGTCGCCTTCAACCTACGCTCACACTCAAGTTCCCATCTCGTGAAGATGAAAAACATATCTTGAGTTACCATCTGCCCTTTTGCTCAGATGACATGCTCGCGATGACCGTTGATTTTTTACAAAAATCTCACGAACTCAAGTTAGATTTCTCAACGCGAGATGGAATCAATCTTTTGAGATATGCGATGAAGAGAATCGCTCAGGAGACCGATCATCCACTGGCCAAAGACGTAGCGTGGCGAGAAGCATTGGAAAAATGCCTGGGCGAAGAAGCGCTTGACCTCAACCGACTTTCACAACAGCGGACGCAGACTCTTGGCGGGCAGACGTTACCAATGGGATTTGGGGACTTCTTTTTCTCACCCGGTGATCCGCTTCGCCCGGACCTCGGAGAATATAACATCGATGAACTCGATGACTTAGACGAAGAAGATGAAGATGAGGCGTAAGACTTGATTCACGAATTGCTCAAAATTGGCTCCCGTGTCACCTGCCTGCCCATTGTACATGGCAGTGGAGATTTTGCGTGGGAGGTCAGACGCTTGATGCTGAAACATTCGTTTGATTGCGTCGCGATACCACTTCCTCCTTCGTTTCAAAATCCTGTTGAAAAGGCAATTCTTGATTTACCCACGCCAAGTGTCGTATTTCAAAAAGACATGCCCAATTATCAGGCGCTGTGGACTCCTGAAAGCCAACCAGCCGCCGAAGAGGGGGAAAGCTCGGATCCAGCATCCGACTCGGAGATAGATGACTCAGACGCCGGAGCCAGTTACGTTCCCATCGATCCTTGTCAGGGGGTGATAGCTGCCATCCGAACAGCGATGGGGGATCATATTCCAAGGAAATTTATTGATCTAGAAACGAGTTGCTACCACCCGCACACCCGCTCGCTCCCCGATGCATATGCATTAAAAAAGCTTTCAATCGAGAGATTCACTGCCGCGGTCGTGCCCCACATCGCAGCCTCAACAGATCCACAATGGAAGTCTAGAATCGCTTGCCAAGCCTGGAAAGTTCGAGAGCTATGCATCGATTATAAAAATATTCTACTAGTGACCAGCGTTCTTGATTTCCCGTGGATCCGTCAGGCATTTCATGACAAAAACCTAAGCCCGCCGCAGGACGAGAACTCACTCGCACCGGAAACCTACCAACTGCCGTTGGATTCTCTCTATTTCCTTTTGGGCGAATTGCCATTCATCACCGGCTTGTACGAAAATGCTCGGCAGGAATTAAGTGACGACGAACACCTTTCCATCGACGGTCTAAAAGAACTATTAATTGCCGCGAGGGAAGACTATCAGGCAGAATATAAAAACCGGGCGAGGAAGATCACACCCAAAATTCTCTCCCAGTGCCTCAAGTACATTCGCAACTTAACGCTGATCGACAATCGCTTTACCCCTCAACTGACAACTATCGTCACGGCAGCACAGCAGGTCGCTGGAGATGGCTACGCGCTTCATGTACTGGAAAAAGCAAAACAATTTTGCTTTGCTAAAAACCTCGGGATACCGACAGCACGATTGTCGATCGATCGAGCAGAGCTGCCTGGTGAAGAAATCGTTGATGTCGTCAGCCGGCTGCCGGGGCCACCGGTTTCGATGAGTCAAATCGAGCTGATTCCTCGCCCGGACGATAACCAAATTGTCGACTGGCAGCAAAGCTGGGACCCCTACTCACAGTGCAGTTGGCCACCGGAAGACGATCTGATAGAAAATTTTCGACAGACTGTTTTTGACCGCGCAAAAGAGGCGATGGGAGTCGACCTTGTTCAAACTGAAAAATTTACGACCAGCATCAAAGACGGGATCGACATACGAGACACCGTCCGCCATTGGTACAATGGCGAAATCTATGTCAAAGTGCTGCCGCCGTCTGTCGGGAAACTTGACTGTTCGGTGATGCTGTTCGACTCACCTGCTGACCCACGCGAATACCCTTGGCGAACCACCTGGTTTGCAGAACATAAAAATGAGTCCACACTTGCTTTTTATGCCAGCGACTTTGCCGAGCAACCCGTCGGTCCGGGGATTTGTCTGGCTAATTACGGGGGAGCAATGTTTCTTTACCCGCCGGTGGCAATTCACGACATTTGGCAGGATCCGCGCCTCGATTTTGCCACAACACTCGAAGAACGCCTATTGGCCGCAGCTTGCCTCCACAGTCGCTGCCCCAACATTGCTTTGGTAAGTCCTTCACCTCCCGGTGTGGCTTGGCGGCGACTGGCCAAGAAATTTAAGAAAAAACTGGTTCATATTCCGTTGTCCCGATTTGGCGATTCAACCATCCAGCAACTTAGAATGGTACATGTACTTAACGGCAAGGACGTGCGCAGCTATGCTGCAGACTTCATCCGTAAGGTTTAGTCCCTCCCCAATTTTAGCCTTTTGATCTAATGAATAACATTGAACTCTTTCACAGCCTCGTTCATCTCGCCGCGATCGATAACAAGTTTACTGATGAAGAACTCCGGTTTCTCATTCAGCGAGCGGAACGCTGGAATATTCCCAGTGAAGAGTTCGAAGCCGCACTCGCCGGCATCTCCGCCGAGGGATTCTCAGTGAAGATTCCTGAAAAAATGGAAGATCGAGTCGTTATGCTCAAAGAAATGATCCGCTTGATGGCCATCGATGGCGTTATGGCCGAGCCTGAAAAACGACTGTGTGCCGTCGCTTCCGGGCGAATGGAATTCACGAGTAAACAATTTTCGCAAATTCTCGACGAAGTGATCGCAGAAGCTTAAACGCCCTTACGACGCATTGCCTACGCAGGGCACACCTACTTATTATTCTGAGCGGCTCCAGAACTCACTCCCCACAGCTCAATCAAAAGATCATGCATCTTTGGATCGTGTTCTTTGAGCTCTTGTTGATTAAAGGGAAAAAAATCATTCTTTCCAAAGAAAGCTTCCGTTGACTCAGCGAAGTACTCTTTATCGTTGTTCATACCGTACGCTTTGTCATCAATAATCTTTCGCCCGGTAAATCGCTTTACCGAATCATAACGGCCCGAATCACGGGCGGCTTCGTACTGCATTCGAATTTCAGAATTACCAAACCCCAGCACCTGATCATGGTAAGCGTGGGCCAACTCATGGAGCATCAAATAGGGCATTCGTACATTTTCGAACTCGAATCTAGCAACGTTGGTGATCTCTACCGACTTCCCCATGCGCACGTCTCGCCCATTATTTTTTAACCAACCGCGATTCCCGTGGTACTCAGCGCCAGGACGCACGCCGGGATAGGGCGGATTGACCCAAATAGGAACTGTCTGCATTTGTCTTACAGCTTTCCCCGGAACAACCGCAACCAACCTGGCCAACTGTTCAGAAAGCAATTTCAACATCCGCTTGGTCTTACTCGGAGATTCTTGCCAAAGTCGATCGTGAAGATTTACCTTCCACCCCTGAATATCAAAACTTGCATGATTTTCCAATTCAAAATGAGGATCCTTTGTCCGACGCAACCGTTCGGTTAGTTGCGCTGACATTCGATCTCGGACCTCTCGATACTCAAGCGAATTCGCCAAATTAACCATTTGATTCGGGTCAGAGGACAACTGATAAAGCTCTTCATCGTCGCGTTCGCCAAATGCCAACTGATTCAATTTCTCGACGCCGGGCTCCTTTGCATTCTCTAACATCCACTGTTTACTTGGCGACGGGTCAACATCAAACGAGAATGCGGGGGGCTGCGTCGGCCACGGGGTTTTTGAAAAATCGTAATGAGGCTGCTTTCCAGCTTGCTCTCCCTGCTTCCAACTGGCGGGGGAAAAATTCCGAATGTACAAATACTCAGAATCCCTCAATGAACGAGACGGTAAATAGTAAACGTGCTTTTCTCGACCAGTCAGTACAGAATCTCGCTTCCTATCCACCCAGCCGGTTCGGTCTGATTCAAGTTGACGACGCAAGGAACTGCCACTGACGCCAGCAGGAATTTTGATACCGCAGGCATCGAGAATCGTTGGCGCCATATCGACGAAAGAAACAAAATCCAAAACCCGTCGATCAGGACTAGAGTTTCCTCCCCAGCGAATGGCCATCGGAACACGAGTACCAGCATCATAAAGCGTCGCTTTGGCTCTCGGAAAAGGCATCCCGTTGTCACCCGTCATAATCAGGAGAGTGTTGTCCAGTTCTCCCATCTCAGCCAACCGATCGACAATCTCCCCCGCGAATTGATCGAGCTTTTGAATACGAAGAAAATAGTCTCCGATATCTGTTCGAATGTCTGGTGCATCGGGCAGCCACTCGGGAATATCGTTCTTCGCGATTTCCATTCCCTTCAATTCACCTGAACGCCAAGGGTAGGGACGATGTGGCTCTCCAGCTCCATACCAATAACAAAATGGTTGATTCGATTTTCGCGCTGAGAGAAATTGAGCAAAATTTTGATAACGCTTACCGAACGGATCATTCCCGCGAAACAAGTGCTTACTCGGCTCCGCTCCTTTTCTCGAGAACCCGACCAAGTAGCCGGCTTGAGCCAACAAATCCGTGTAGACCGGCACATCCACAGGCAAAGACCCACCCAGTCGATCAGCGCCCTTCAACCGCCAATGATACTGCCCGGTTGCAAATGCAAATCGAGCCGGCGTACAAGACGGAGCATTTGAAAAAGCATTTTCAAACAAGACTCCCTCCCGGGCGATGCGATCAAAAACCGGCGTCTTCACAACCGAGTTGCCAAAAATCGAAGCGTGTGGCCACGACCAGTCGTCTCCCATGATAACGACGACATTCGGTTTCTTCTGCGACCGCAAAGACTGGTTGAACTCGGCACCTGCGACGCCATCCATTGCGAGAACTGGATGACCGGCGGAGCAAACCAGCACCATTGAAAGGACCAACCGAAACAATGGAACTGGTCTAATATTCATCCCCAATACCCCTCAATCTTGTTACAACTCAAATTCGGAGAATGGTCAAGAAGGTCGCTTACCGCAGGTTAACAACACAACGACCATCGATCTCCCCTCAACCAGGAACGCAATTAATCTCCCGCACGGAAGAACGCGTCACCCAAACAAGAAGTACCTCGACATTAATCTTCCGTCTTTTCCGGGGCAGGGCAGTGCGTTAGTGCACCCGCTTCATCAAGCCGAGGGTGCAGATCCCTTAAATCATCTCCCCTGATTCCTTGACCTTCATTCATTTCACTCATTGTCACCAGGGTTTGGAAAATCGCGTGAATCGCAGCTTCGACGTCACCGGTATGCCCAGATTCTGAAATTGTATGCATATTGCGAATGGGAAAACCAATGGACGCACTTGCCGAATCCACTGCCGCAAAAACAGCAGCCATCGCATCAGTTCCCGTATCCCGCCCAGCCAATTCGTGTTGCACCGGGATTCCGTGCTCCAAAGAAACCTTGGTCAACAACGAATTCAGAGCCGCACTGGTAATCGCTCCGTGAGTCAAGGTGTAACCATCCCCCATTGCTACCGGTTCATACCGGCGATCTCCAATGCCAGGCGCCGCGGTAAAATCATGGGCAACGTCGACAGCAATCGTGACATCGGGACTGAATTCTTTCGCCAGGACACGACTCCCAAAACGGCCAATTTCCTCATGCGAAGCCATCGCACCAAGATAGCGGATATTTTTCATGGGCGCTGCCTCGGCCATGAGCCTCGCAATTTCTGCCGTAACAAAGCAACCCAGACCATTGTCAAGATAAGCTCCGGTGAAGGTGTTCGGCGCAAACCCTCGCTCGATTGGACGATCGTAAAGGATTGGGTCACCGGGTCGAATCCCAAGCGCTTCAATTTGGGCTTTTTTATCTTCGCCATGAATATGAAGTTCGAGATACATCATTTTCGTCTTGATCCCATCATCACCGCTGCGAAGTTTCGGATCAGCGAAATGAATGGCACCAATCGCTTCAATGGTGCCTCCACGAATGACTCGCCACTCTCCCGGATTTTCCGGATGTTCGCTGAACAACTTCACTTTATGCCCGATCAACGTTGTCGGTAGCATAGAATCTGAATTAACCCAAATTTTCCCATCGTCACCGATACTCCTTACCTGCATCCGAATTTTGTCAGCATGCCCAATCACCATTACTGAGAAAGCATCTTCATCATCCGGTTTTGTATCGAGAACAATGCCAGCGTTCCCTTTGAAGGTATGAATCTTCCAATCCGCAGGCATGAAACTTTTCATATACGGTTCAAGAACACCCCGTGTCATTGCCGCCTCTAAACCAATCGGACTTGGGGCGTCAAGAATCTTCCGCATCAACTCAAAACGTTCCGCCGACATTTCGACTTCCCACGGTTTCAATTCGCTATTCACTTGACCCTCGCCTGTGTAAAAATTCAAGAAGTTTTAATTTGCTCGACTCGCCTTGCTGACCACTCGTCAATCGTGATTTTAAACAAGTCGACGGTTTGCCCATAGTACTTGTCCGTCTGCCCTTGAGGCTTCATCCCCAAGCGACGGGCGACCTTTTGAGATTTCAGGTTGTCCGGTCCGGTCACCGCGTAAATTTGCTCTAGATTTTGAACGGCAAACCCCAATTCGATCATCTTTCGACCACCCTCGGTAGCGTATCCATTCCCCCAGTGCATCTGAGCAAGATGCCAGCCAACTTCAATTTCTTCGGTAAAATTCCCATCTCCATCCGGAAGCGGTTTCATTAACATCGCACCAACTAATTGGTTGGTCTGTTTTAAGAAAGCTGGCCAACTCCCCCATACATCCGGGAGTTTGCGATTCCTTTGCAACAACTCGGTAATTCGCCTTTCCATCCCAGCGACGCAGATTTCCGTTTGCCCCCCAATCCACCGAGTCACCTCAGGATCCCCATAGATTTCCATCGCTGGCACTGCCAACTTGGGGTGCCAATGCCCCACCCAAAGACGCGTTGTTTCGAATACGACCGTCGAACTAACGTTTCCCATGAATTCTCTTCATCGCGATAATTCTTAAAAACGCCAGTGACAATAATCAAATCCTAAAGAACCACGCCGCTTCCGTTTTGAAACCACGCTTACGCAGTCGCCACTAGCAACCGAGGGATCGCAAGACTTCCTCATCGGTGGGAAACCTCCCGACGCGGTTTTTTGAGAAAACCAGTTCTCCGTCGGCAACTACTTCAAAACACCCACCGTCCGAAGGAAGTAATTGAACGTTGACATCCAACGTCTTTTCAATGACGGCTGCCAAACTGGAAGCCTGTGGAAGAAAATTTCAGTTTTCGCAATACTCGATTGAGACAATCATCTTTGCACCATCAAAAAAACTTACACTCGTCACAAACTTCTAATGTCGTCCCGCACACGACCGACGTCAATTCAGGCTGAAACTTGGAGGAAAATCCTGAGCCGATCCCAGCTCGCTTTCCGAAGCCTTTATTTGTCCGGCTAAAATTTCGAGCACGACATTACCTCGCTCAACCAAATCGACGGTTTCTAAAACCTGTTGCTGCTCCGCAATCCCGGCACCGCAAGAATAACAAACCATGTCGACAAGTTGCCCCAATGGCAGATCCTCTCCCAAAAATTGGTCCAGCGCGTCCTGATGCCATCCCGAACGGTAGCTTGCAAGCTTACGGAACTTGGCACAAATCTCAGTCCGCAAAACCGTCAACTCATGCTCTTCAGCCAAATGTTCCTCGACAAGACGGATCTCCGCCATTCGATAAGGCTTCTCCGAGTTCAACTCCGAAACGATCTCTGCGCGACTCAAACCGACCAAAAACAAATTGTATCGGCCATCTTCGAGCTTGGTATGAGAGAGGATTTTACCGATGCATACTGTCCTCGCGATCGATGGGACAGTGCTTTGCTGCGTTTTCCACTGGGAATCGATTAACGCCATCGTGATCAGCTGATCAGACGCAATCGAATCCTCAGCGAGTGCCTTGTATCGCGGTTCAAAAAGCTGCAATGCCTGAACAATGCCGGGAAACAATACGACATTGGGCAGCGGGAACAGGCGAACAACGTTGCCAAAATCTTCCGGTAAAGAATGCTCGGACGTGATTGGAGAACCCATAAACTAAGGTAAACAGTTTTTCCGTGCGAAATCCAAATTCGAATTAATCGCGTAACGATATGAATATCTGCAAAACGTACCAGAAAAGTAACGCTACTGATGCAAACAAGGTTAACGAAGCCGCAACGTATTGGTCCGTCCGGTAATACCTAAGAACGTTTGAGGTGCTGTATAAAATCGACGCACAGGCAAGCAAAACCATCGCGCCAGAGAACCAAATACCGAGGGACAATCCTCCCATAAAGACGGATGCGACAATCAACCCCATCGCAATA
>JAPOIJ010000222.1 GCA_029979005.1 Planctomycetota bacterium
AAAGTCGCAAGAGGTGAGATTTCATCGGTTGCTGAGTATTGCAAGCCGGTTCACACCATCATTTCGTCTCGGTCCCCTTAGTTCGCGATCCAACAGATTGAATGTAAGCGACAAGATCGAGAATTTCTTCCACTGAAAAAGTATCCAGCAATCCTGCAGGCATGGTCGAAACATCCGCCGTGTTACGTTCTTCAATTGAGGATTTCTCGATGGTCTCGACAATATCGGGCTTCAATAAATTGGGGATCAGAACAACTCCCTCTTCAGTTTCCTTGATCACCAAACCTGTTCTCAATCGACCATCATCGACAAGAATCATCTGAGTTTGAAAGTCCTTATGGATTTCAGCCGATGGCTTTACGATCTGCTGCAATAGCTTTGATCCACGAAAACGTTTCGTCACCTCGGTCAGATCAGGACCAAGTTTCTTCTCGCCAGGGCCCAGGTTATGGCATCGAGCACACGTGGCTTGCTCAAACACCATACTGCCTCGTTCGAGATTTCGTTCCCCCAGATTATCTGGAGCATCGCCAAACCAGTGGTGCTGCCACTTCTTCACGAAACGACGTTTTACGGGCGCGTTATTGTTGTTGATGTAATCGATGATCTTCACATAAAACCGCCCGTCGTTTCTGCGATCCGGGTGAGCCTGTCGAAACTCATTGAACAGGGAACCCGCGAGGTTCCGTTTGTGTTTTGGGAGGGCAGCCAGACGTGAGTCGACCCACTTTTGATGAGGCATCTTTTTGTAAGTATCGGGTAGCGGATTGGCGTCGATTTTCACGAACAGTTCCTCCCGCTCGGAATCCTTCTTACGCTCTACCTTCGGAGCAGTGGCGAGATTTCCAATGTCATGATTACCTCGATAAACTTTAGGAGATAATCGAATGCCGCCCGTCGTTGGCAAATCATCGGGCAAGGAAATACGGATGACCGCTCCAACACCACGCTCCATATGCCGAGCTGGTCCGGATGTACTGGTCCATATACTGCCGTCATCGCCAAATTCAATCTCGCGTGTATACGATACACGTGTCGGCAATCTAAACTCGACAAGCGTCTCCGTTACCGGATCGAACCGATTAATCGTGTCATTTCCCGTACCGCAAATCCAAACGATACCGTCTTTGTCGACATTCAAAGCATAAGGGATTTGATTCTCAGAATCCGGCAATTCGTAAACGGTCCAGTACTCAGTATTGGGGTCGAATTTACCAAACACTCCTGACCCAAAACCGGGAACCCAGACCATTCCATCGGGAGCAACGTGCAAACGCCGCGGGCCACGAAACGGAGGGTTCCACTCTTTAATATTTCCATCTTCCGCATTGGGATCAATTCGGCCGATACGATTTCCATTGAGTTTCGAATACCAAATCATGCCATCAACCGGAGAATAATCGAGTCCGTAAGGCGTGATCCCACGCGACTCTCCACGTCCAGCACCCATGGCCTGCCCAGCGTTGAGCAATTTGTACTCCTTAACAACGTGGGTATCAGGATGAAGTGAAAAACAGGAGTTGGAACCGGCATCGGTATACCAAATCAATCCCTCGGGATCGTTAGGGTTGATCCTGAGAGTATGAGGATAATTACCACGTTTCTTTGGTGCCTCAGCGCTACTGCAGACATCAAACTTTCCGGTCTCAATGTCATAGCGAGCCATCACGCCACTGGCACACATGGTCGTCCATAAACTTCCATCGTTTGCGGTCTCAATCGAGTGCGGTGCGTGGACTCCGCGTGGAAACTTGATTGGTGTTTGTTCGCCGGTTTGGGGGTTCAAGGCGATCATCCGTCCCCTACTAATGTTGACCGCATAGACCAGTCCATCGCGACCAATTTCCAGGTCATGGAATGAACCTTCGAGAGGCTTGTCCATTTCCCACATCGTGATCGTTGCTGCCGCTGCCATCCCTGTCGGTGCCGGAGGAGGGACAAAGGTTGGCCATTTTTCTACGGCATCATCTTTGTAGGTATTCATCAATCGACTAATGATGGTGTCCTGAGTATGTGGGTAGAGACCACCGAAACCATCCATCCGACGCAACATTGTTTCCCAGTCAACTGGTTTTTCAGGAGTTCGAAAACCGAGCGTGCCCACCTGATGACAGTAAGAACACATCATTTTAAAATTCAGCTTGTCCCGGGGATTTTCAAAATCAAGCATACTGAACGCGCTGTTCGCAGGTCGCTGCAATTCCAATTCTTCTCCAACAGCCGGACGAGTTTGGATTACCATGTCATCAGTACCCACGGCGACACCACTGACCCACTCATCCGCCAGCCCCATCAACCGGGTTCGAATATTGTGATCTACGTTGCGTAAGTTCGAGATTTCAAACGAACCATCCTTCTGTGAGAATACAGATATCCATTTTCGATGCACATCGTCGATCGCCGATACCATTACGCCTTCGACAGGACTTCCAAATTCGTCGACCACTTTACCCCGAATCGTGTCGGCATCTACTGAGTTGCTAAACCCGGAAAACAGACAAACCAGCAAAACAAAATAGAGGACGTTTCTCATCAAATTCTCTCTCTTCACTCGATAATTGCGAACACCATAAAACCTCGCCGACATTACGATCGTGGACAAGTATTTTGGCAAATCCTAGTCTTCAGAGGTATCAAGCACTTTTGCCTCGATAATAGATTGGCGAAACCGACTGTCGGGCTGATCTTCCAGCAATCTCAAAAATGCCACCAAACCAGAAACATCCCGCTTGTTCAACTTCATCTTCAAATAAGCGTCATTAATATCATCAGCTTTCCCCTGCTGCTTCTGTTTTGCTGCCTCCAGCTTTTGCAACATCACTTTATATAAATCAAGTTTCCGCTTCCCAAGGTTCCTCAAAGAGGGAGTCAGCTTGGCCTCGGTTCCATGGCGAGTCACATATGATTTTTCATCTGTAAAATTCGGCAAGGTATGACAGGAGGCACAATTGCCGACACTTTCAGTCCCCTCATAATTCAAGAATGTCTTCAGCCCTTCGTATCCGAGTCGATCCATCCCCGCAGGAGCTTTTAATAAAACGCGTCCTTCTTGATTTGCGAGCCGCCCAAAAATTCGGCCGAGAAAATCTTCTACGCTCTCATCTTCGTAAGCCACATCTGGAATTCGATTAAGATACGAAAACGCGTCGTACGTCGAACGCTTGGTAGTCGAGAGCCGGTGGATTCCAGTTTTCTCCTCAATGCTTGCCTTCTCTCCATTGGCGACATAATCGAGGATTCTAACGAAGGACTGACCAACGTTCTTCATTTTGGGAGTCAAGCGCCGCTTCTCTTTCCAGAGTTGGCCAACTCGGTCACGCTGTTCAGGTTTGAGACCGGCCATAACGCGGTCGACGTAAGCCTGATGCCGGCTAACGTCATAATCATTCGGGAGAGGATTCTTGTCGATGCGAGCTAAGAGCTCCGTAGTCTTCGAATTCGCATTCTCGGCGATAGGCCGTTGTGCCGTGTTTCCCGGAAGCTCCTTCGATGCAGAAGTTTTTTTGGGGTCGGACCATTCTGGAGCATCTGCCATAACGCTGCGATAGATTGTCGCGGCTTGTTCTTTCAAGCGAGCAGCAAGTTCGGGCCGTTTTTTCGCAATGTCGTTTTGCTGACCGAGATCTTTGGAGAGGTCATACAGTTGGACACGACCAAGTCCGCTCTTTTTGAGTTCCGGGATCCAGGACTCCTGAAAGTAATACAATCTACGGTGTTGATCCCTCAGTCGATTGGCCTCGGGATTGGCGAATTTTCCGTTAAACATACGGGAACGAAGATCCATTCCGCCCAGCTCTTTCTCAAGTTCATCGCCAAGGGCTTCTTTGACTTGCTCCATCAGTCGATTGGCGGTTTTAAAGTCGATAGGCGATTTCGCAGTGCTGGAAGCGAAAAGTGTGTGGTCCCCCACCCTCATGACCATGTTTGTCCCAGCCAACCAGAACAGGGGCTGATGCCTCTTGAAGGAACCGGAGCTAGTAAGCAACGGTGCGAGGTCGGAGCCGTCGAGATGCAAGTTCTTGGGTTTGTCGATGCCGATCAGACCACACAGAGTGGGGAGAAGATCGACGACTCCTGCCGGTTCCTCCTCGACTCGTCCGCCAGGGATCCCGTCTTTCCAGTAGAAGATGCCGGGGACACGATGCCCGCCTTCGAAGAGCGAACCTTTCTTTCCACGTAGTTCACCATTCCGCTTTTGCAGGTAACTGCCGTTGTCAGAAGCGTAGATAATGATGGTGTTGTCGAGCTCACCGAGTTTTTCGAGCTTTTCAACGAGTCGTCCAATGGCTCGATCTGTATTGTCGATGGTGCCACTGTAGATGGCTTCCCGTTCTTTAAGCCCGCCATACTGGGAAACGATCTCGTCGGGAGCCGCGATCGGGTCATGCGGTTCATTGAACCAGAGATTGAGGAAAAAGGGTTCGTCGCCGTCGCGCTTTTGATCGAGCCAGGTAAGAGCCTCATCGACCACGATCTGACAGGAATAGCCTTGAATGGTTCCAACTCGCTTTCCATTGCGTAGAAAATTGGTCGGGTTTTTGTGGCTTGGTCCCGGGCCGTTGACGACGCCAAACCAGTAGTCAAATCCATGATCGGCGGGAGTGGGATTATCGCGATTCTGGACGGGCATTCCGAGGTGCCACTTGCCAAAGTGAGCGGTGGCATAGCCGTTCTCTTTGAGCATTTCGGCGATCGTAGTTTCGCTCTGCAGAAGGTGCATTCGGTGAAAGCGCTCGTCGAGGACGGAGTAAACGCCGGTGCGGATATGGTTGCGGCCAGTGAGGAAACAGGCACGTGAGGGGGAACAGGTAGGGGCTCCCGAGTGAAAGTCGGTGAAACGCACGCCACCAGCAGCCAACTTGTCGAGAACCGGAGTCTTGACGGGACCGGCGTAGCAGCCGATGTCGCGGTAACCCAGATCGTCGACATAGAGTGTGACGACATTCGGCAGTTTGTCATTGGCAAAACCAAGGCAAGACAACAGTAGGGAGAATAACAATGTGAGGATGGTTTTCATTATGTTTGTTCAAATTATGTTTATTTTTTGCGGTTACCCGTAGCTCAATTTTTGTCTGAGGTGCTACCTGACTCAGTTGGAACCGGATGCGACGGCAGCCAGTCGAGTTGAGGCCAGTTCTGCAGCTCGGCTTCCTGGCGAGGTCCCGGCGTGCTGCGTCCTTGCCTGACATATTCGCCCGCGAGAGCCGTCAATTCACTAACGATTTCGGGACGCTTCTCGATCAGATTGGTCGTCTCATCTGGATCAGTCCGCAAGTTGTAGAGCTGGCGGTTCGCAGTGTCGAATGACCTCTGTTCGATTGTTCCGTTATACCTGCTGCTGCGTTTTCCAGCTCCGTAACCATTCCCTCCAGAACCCGCGTGCAACAGCAATTTCCAGTCACCCCTGCGAATCGCAAATCGCCCGGTCGATGAATGATGGATGATCGCATGATCTCTTCGGTAGTCATCATTTTTGCCTTGCAACAACGGAAGAATGGAAACGCTATCGACGCCCTGATCTTCAGGGAGTTCGACAGACATTATTTCTGCGAATGTCGCCATCATGTCGACGAGACAAAAAGGAGAATCGCAACTCGAACCCGGTGTGATCATGCCTGGCCAGCGAGCAATGAAGGGAACGCGGTGTCCGCCTTCCCAGTTGTCCCGTTTGGCTCCCAGGAAGTGCGAGGAACTGTCGTGACCAAACTTACTCCGCCGTGAAAACATGTTGGTCTCAGGTCCGTTGTCACTGGTCACAATCACCAGGGTGTTGTCGGTAAGTTTCAATCGATCCAACTCATCCATCACCCTTCCTATGTGATGATCCACTT
This sequence comes from Planctomycetota bacterium, assembly GCA_029979005.1. Lineage (GTDB taxonomy): Bacteria > Planctomycetota > Planctomycetia > Pirellulales > Pirellulaceae > Mariniblastus. The sequence goes on from JAPOIJ010000222.1 coordinate 5,832, forward strand.
CCACCATGAAATCGCCGTAGATATCCAATTTACTTTTACCGACGAAGGCATCACCCGGCGCGTGAGGTGTGTGAGGGGCATTGAGCGGCATGTAGACGAAAAAGGGACTTTGTTTGTTGCGCTGGATGAAAGAGATGACCTCGTCGGTCAAGGTCGGCATGACATGTTTATGCCGCCAGCCACGAACCGCAGGCCCCTGCCGACCACCTTTGTCTTCTTCCTTCAAACTGGACGTGGGTTGCTCGGTAACGCGGTCATTCCGAATAAAAACATAAGGGGGCATGTCCAGAGATGCGGCAATTCCGAAGTACTCGTCGAATCCATTTGCGATTGCAGTGTTCTGAATCGGTTTGGTGAAATCG
>JAPOIJ010000262.1 GCA_029979005.1 Planctomycetota bacterium
ATCGGTTTGCAAATCGGAAATGGTGTTCGGGCTGCGGGAACAACCAATGTATTTACGCAGGGAGCCCCGATTGAAGACGGCATTGATACCCATATGGCAATAGAGGGTGATGGTTTCTTTAAGGTGCAAAATGTGAGTGGAAACTTAATTGGCTACACGCGAGATGGCTCATTCACTCGAAATGTGGATGGCTTGCTGGTTAATTCCGCAGGGTTACAACTCGAACCAGCGATTACGATTCCAGCTACGGCAGAGGAAGTAACGATTTCCCAAAGCGGTGTGGTTAGCGTCATGGAAAATGGCCAGCCGTCTCAAGTCGGTCAAATTGAACTCTATCGTTTTGCGAATCCGACGGGTTTACGTCAGAACGGTGGAAACCTGTTTCTCGCAACCGAAGCATCTGGTCCAGAAATCGCCGGGAATCCAGGGGATATTGGCTACGGTTTTATTCGACAAGCAAGTCTGGAGGGTTCGAACGTTGAGGTGGTCTCAGAAATGGTTTCACTAATTACCGCTCAGCGAGCCTATGAGATTAACTCCCGCGCAATCAAGGCGGGAGATGAAATGCTCTCCACGACCAGTCAGATCGTTCGATAGTTTAGGAAAATGATGCGTAGTAAAAGATACATCCTGCCAATTTTTATCGGACTGATCACGCTCGGTGCTGCCGTTGTTGCACAAGAGGCGAGACCGCCGGTCCGTTTAAAGGTCGCCAGTAATGTGGTCGCGATTTCCGATTCAATTATTCATCTTCATCAGATTGCCGAGATCGAGTGTGAGCAAGCAGGAGTAGCTAGTCGGATCGGCGCTATCGATATTGATGAGTTTTCGAGTAACGAGACTGAGTTGTCGATTTCCAGTGGCCAATTGGGAATTCGTTTGCGTCTCGCGGGTTATCGGCCAAGTGACTTCGAAATCGTTGGCCCATCGTCCGTCAAAGTGATCAAGGCGAGTCATGTCGGAACGGATGATACAAATGCAGTTGAATTGAGAACAAGTCATCTCAATGCAGTCAAGCCGGTAAGTGTCAAGGCGTTTGACCTCGAGAGTGAGCTTGCCGATATCTTACGACGCAACCTGTTAAAAGAATATTCGATTGCCGGCACCGATTTACATGTGGACGTGGAGCAGGTGACCAATTTTCCGACTGGTTTTACCGGATTGGATTCTCTGAAAATTCTACCCATTGGCCGAGCGGAGTTGCCGCTGGGTAATCAGCTCTTTACCGGAATAGTCGACACAAAGGCAAAGTCGGAAGTTGTATTTAGGATTCGGGCAAAAGTGTCGGTTTACCGAGATTTTGCAGTGGCAATGGAAGATATCCCGTCGGGCACGGAACTGACCGTGAAAAATCTTAAATCTGAACGCCGATTGGTTTCAACACGGACGACGAGCGGTAGTTTTTTGACCTATTTAAATGCACTTGGAAAAACAACGACCAAGGATTTAGAGAAGTATTCATTGCTGAAGTCTTCTTGTGTGAGTCGTATCAAAGCGAGTGAGAGGATTTTGATAAAGCGGAATTCTCTAATAAATGTAACGGTTCGAATGGGCAACTTGAGTGTCGGTTTTAAAAACATAAAAGCATTAACTGATGGAGCATTGGGGGAGAGGATAGAGTTCATTCATCCTCGAACGAAAGAAAGAACAACGGCCCGAGTTTTGGATGAATACACTGCATTGATTGATTGAGTGTTTGATTGTTGTATGACTTTTTCAGCGGCTAATAATTAAGTGAGACATCGGATGTTCGAAAACTACGGTCGAACGATTTTTTATATTTTGACTCTGTTTATCCTTACCGTTTTGGGCGGTATGCTGGACTCAGCAGTTGCTCAATCACCTTCATTTTTTGAGCGAGGAGTCAGAGGGGGACGGGGTAACTTGTTTGGTGATGTTAAGGCTAATCAGCCAGGCGATCTCCTGACGGTGATCATTGATGAAAGTTCAAGAATCGAAAATAAAGACAATCGCTTGATGCGAAAATTGAATACCGCAGTCAGCAATAACGCGGGAGACTACGGCTTGACTGGTGGACTGGGCACGGGGGTGGGTGGTTTGACTGCCAATACCAATTCTACGGCAAATCGAGATTTTCAAGGTAACACAAGATACAAGAGCGAGCGGGATTTCTCGGATCGGTTTACCGTTTCGGTGATCGACCGACTTCCTAATGGAAATCTTCTCGTTCGCGGGAAACGAATGGTTTCGATGGAGGGAGATGGGCGGGAGTTAGTGCTGACCGGGATGGTGCGTGCTGTCGACATTAGCGCACTCAATCAGATCTCTTCAAAGGACGTTGCTGATTTAGAAATACGTTATGAAACGGATCCAAACGAAGGCGCCGAGAAGCACTTTTTTAATCAGGGTTGGCTAGGCCGGAAATTTAATCGCTGGTGGCCGTATTAAACGGGGTGTAATCACCGATGTGGCCACGTGGATGAGATGAATTGGAATGGAATCTAAGATGCTCGGAATAAAATTACAGACAACTCGCACTGCAATCCTGTTTTTAGGTTGTTGTGCTTTCGCGTGGGTAGTTCCTGTATGCTACGGTCAGGAATCCTCGGATCCCTCAACGTCGCTGGCCCCTGCCGCCCTAACCCAGCCGGCTTCGGGGCAAACTGCTCAGAAATCTGCTCCCGCCAAGCGAGTGCGGCACCGGATTAAGGATATTACACGGCTCAGTTCGGATCGAACGAATACGCTCGAAGGTCGTGGCTTGGTTACTGGATTGGGAGCTGGCGGGAGTAAATCGGAAGATACAGCACAGGAGCTCAGGAACTATTACAAGCGATGGGGTTTGAATATCGATGAGGTTGCTGAGGGGGGAGTGGCGTTGGTTGATATCTCTGTCGATGTGCCCGCGAATTATCGCCCGGGAGAAAAATTAATCGGGACAGTCTCGGTGCTTGATGAGGCGACTTCGTTGTACGGAGGAACTTTAAAAAGTGCATTACTTTATCCTATAGGCAGTGATGAGGCCTACGCGGTCGCAAGCGGTCCGTTGACTGTTGGAGGATTCACGGCCAGCGGCGATGCTGCGAGTATTACAAAGAATCATCCGACTAAAGCGAACGTCACTGTTCAAATTGAGCGAGCGTTGCAAAACGAGTCGCCATTCTCAGGCAAGACTTTCGATTTATTATTGTTAAACAAAGACCGAAGCACTGCCGTTGCGATCGAAGAAGCCATTAATTCAGTTTTTCCCGGTGTTTCGCGAGGGCTTGATGGTGGGGTGGTTCAGGTTTGTTTCCCGGCTGAATTTGAAAATAACAAACTGAAGTTTGTCAACCAAATCGAACAACTTAAGGTGGCCACCGACAGCCAAGCCATTGTCGTCGTCAATGAGTCGACTGGATCGATTGTGATTGGTGAAAACGTCAAATTGTCGACATTTGCCTTCGGCTATGAAGATCTCATTGTGACTGTGAGTGAAACCCAGGATGTTTCTCAAGCAAACTCGTTTGCGGGGCAGGGAGAAACCGTAGTAACACCCATTACCGATATTTCGGCCACCGAATCCGGGGGGGATTACAAGCTGATGGAGGAGCAGCCAACCATTCGTGATTTGCAGAAATTGTTAAACCAGCTTGGCGTGCCCCCGCGAGATCTTATTCCGATCTTGGTTCAAGCACGGAAGCTAGGTGCGCTGCAAGCGGAATTGATTCTTGAATAATCGTAAACGTGGCAGAGAGAGTCGCTTCGACGTAAAAGTTAATACTGAGCCTTGGAAAAAGAGATTTGAAATGATGGACGGCATCGGGAACGTGAGTAGTACGCAAGATCTAATGGCGGATAAGCTAAAGCCGTATGCGGATACTCTTAAGATGGCTAAAACGCGTCTCGAACAGGAAGCTAAAAATGCTGCCATCGAAGAAGCATCGAGCGAATTCGAATCCGTTTTTCTCTCACTGATGCTGAAGGAAATGCGGAATACTCTCGACAGCGAGGAAGGTGGTTTGTTCGGCGGAGACGGGAGTGATACTTATGGTGGTATGTTCGATATGTTCATGGGGCAGCATCTTTCCGAGGCGAGCCCTTTAGGGATTGGCGATGCAATCAAGGAACATCTTGTCGAATTGTCGAATATTTCAGAATTGCCGAGCGCTGTTGATTTTGCAAAGACTGCGGCTGCTGAGGCCTACCAACATAATCAGGATGTTGTTGGTGAGTAAGCCGAGCCAATTTGAACAGACTCTGCAATCCAAATAGGCTGTGGATTTTTAAAACGGGTAGATATTTAGGTAGTTGCAAACGTTACCGTGACGAGGGACTGATGGAAAATCAAGAGAAACAACTGATAGAAAAAACGCGGCAAATTATGCAGCACCTTCAACAGGAATCCGTTTTGCTTGACGCTGTAATTGAATCCAGCTTAGAGGTTCAATCCATTCTAAAAGAACAGCGAAAGCGGCAGACGAGCGAATTGGTTTCAAACCAAGGCGAGGTTGAAAGCAAAGACAATTTGGATCGGACGCGAGCTCATTACAGTAAAAACGAGGAAGTCCGCGCTCGGTTGAACCGTTTGAATTCGGAGATTACCCAGAAATTCCATCCGGTGCTCGAAGCACG
>JAPOIJ010000154.1 GCA_029979005.1 Planctomycetota bacterium
ATTTTTACGTTGCGAACGCGTCACCATGGCCGAACCGTGTCCGTCTATTATTGAGAGGTGAAAATTCGCCGGTCGAGACCATCGAATCGTTTTCCAGTTCTCGATTCCAAGTTATTTCTTTGATTGACGAAGCCGGAGTTGAATCGGCTGACGATAACGAATCCACCCTCGAGGCTCTAGATAGCCAGGTTACTTTTGAGATTCCAGCTTATGGTTTGTTGGGTGGAAAAATGGAGTCAGGTGTGATCACTGATTTCGATTTTGCGCTCCCGGAAGCGGCGGACAACGTGCTGCAGCGACACGTGTTTACTCTTAAGTCAAAACTGACAAAATCGGCGATCCCTAAACCGCTAGGCGTCCTCGAAAATCGTGGGTTTGAGTTCGATGGGCAATCGAATTTTGTCGGCTGGACCACCATCTCACAGCCCAAGGGCTATGTGGAGCTGATTGATCATCCCGAGGATTCCGATTCCAAGGTGATTCAAGGATCCGCTTCATTGCAATTGACAGGGCACGAAAACCAAGTGGTTTGGGTGCGGAGTAACAAATTCGAAGTTACCGAAACAGGAAGGCTGTCTATTTCGGTTTGGCTTAAAACGGAAACACCTGATCAACAGCCACCCTTGCGGTTGGCGCTCGAAGGGCGATCCGAAGGCTCAAGTTACTATCGGTTTGGTTCCGTTGGAAGCCTGTCACCTGACTCAGAAGCGAATCAAATTGAAGAAAGATGGAAACGATTCGCAGTTCACTTTGATGACCTTCCGTCGGAAGGGTTGACGGATGTTCGCATTGGATTTGATTTGATGGGACCCGGACAAGTGACCATTGATAATGTGGAAATCTTTGATCGTTGGTTCGATGAAAATGATGTCAAAGCCATGACGCAGATGCTGGCGAGTACAACACCGCTGCTCTCCGATCCAATGGGTTACGAGCGGTGTCGGCAGTTGATGACTAGCTACTGGCCTAAGTTTCTCGACCAATATATTGTCCTGAATGATGAGCCTGCCGGATCGGAGACTTCAGAAGCGAGTGAAACTGTTAAACCAGCCAAAGCAAGTCTGTTAGGTACTGACGCCAAGTCGGAAGAGGATCAGGAAATCCAGGAAATAGAGGAGCCGAAGGTTCCGATGTTTCGCCGAATTAGAAACCTCGTTCCACAGCGAAAATCTCCTGCGAAGTAGGAACCGTCTTAGTTACTCGTCCGGTTTGAATAGATGCACTAAGTGCTCTTTCAATTCTTGTTCACCGTTCAAAAATTCCACATCAACGACGATTGCATAGACGGGAATTCCACCGAGTCGGTTGGTGCCGATTTTCACCAGATCTTTATGAGTGCAGATGATCATCGCAGCTCCGCCGGATTTGGCCGATTCACGAATATGTTCCAAATCACTTCTTTGATAGTGGAAATGATCAGGATACTGCTGAGATCCAACAATATTGCAATTGAGCTTTTCCAGAGAAAGTTTGAAATTTTCCGGGTTGCCGATTCCGCAGAAAAAGAAAATTGGCATGCCGTCTAATTTAGAAACTTCTTCTGTTTGTCCGTCGAATTGCAGAAGATGGCTGGCCCGGGTTCGTGTTTCGGCAATTGGGGTACCGGGAGCGTAGCGTTTTATCTTTTGAACGACGGCGTTGCGATTGGGAATGGAAATCAAGTGAGTTCGCGTCAAGACAATGAGATCGGCCCGCGACAGACCGTCGAGCGGCTCTCGCAAAAGACCGCGAGGCAATAATCGGTTGAGCCCGAAAGGTGCAGTGGCGTCAATTAAAACAATGTCGAGATCACGAGCAAGCTGGCGGTGTTGGAATGCATCGTCGAGAACAATAATTTCTGAATCAAGTTCATGGCGTGCAATCTGGGTCATTCGGTAGCGATCCGGATCCTGTAAGTGAGGCACGTCAGGAAGACGATGTTCCATTTCGAGCGCTTCGTCATTAGGCCCAGCGATTCCGTTTCGGATTTTTGAGCCGTATCCTCGGCTAACGAGTGCAACACGTGATCCATTTGAACGAAGTTGTTTGGCAAGCCAGATAACCATTGGTGTTTTTCCAGTACCTCCGGTGGTCATGTTGCCAACGGAGATTACAGGAATACCGGCGTTTCGGATAATGGAATCGTTACCCTGTTTGGCAGCGATATCAAATTTTCTATTGCGTAGGTAAATTGCCAACCGGTAGATCGGCGTCATGCATCCTAAGCCAATGCGTATTGTGGAAGAGACAATTCCCTTTCGGTTGCCACGGATGATTTCGAGGGATTGGTTGCGATCGAGCATGGCGTCAGTATGCCAGTGCGGGGCGGTTAAGATCAAGCGGTGAGGTTGGAATCTCGAAAGACCGGGCAAATTTTTTGGGCGATGACAGGACATTCGTTTTTAACGTGTGATGTATTCTCTCGAAAAGAATCATCTGGTTATAATTTAGGAAAACTGATCACTGGAAAAACTGGAGTCGCGTTGAAGAGTGACTCGTCTGTCAGTGACGGTTAATTCATTAAGATATCGACTGGGTAATTCGACATGAACTCTAATGACGATCCATCCGATGCTCACGAAGCTGAGGAAGCAACAGATGTCTCGGCGCGATGGTGTGCGTTGAGTTACATTCAACGTCGAGTGGCTGGAGTTTTGGTTGAGAAATCAAAAACGACACCAGATGTCTATCCAATGACGTTAAATGGAATTAAAACCGCATCGAACCAAAAGAGTAATCGGAGTCCACAACTCGATCTGCGCGAGGATCAAGTTGAGCAGGCGCTATATGATTTGCGGCAACTAGGTGCAGTTATCGAAGTACATTCGGGTGGGCGTGTTCCCAAGTTCAAGCACCAGCTTTACGAGTGGATGGGAGTGGATGCGGCCGAGCTGGCAGTGATGGCCGAGTTATTACTGCGGGGTGAACAAACGCTTGGTGAATTACGTGGAAGAGCTTCTCGAATGACGAAGATCGCTGATTTGGCGGAGCTTCGGCCAATCATTGCGTCACTAATTCAACACCGCCTGGTAATTCCCTTGACGCCCTCAGGGCGCGGGCAAATCGTAACTCACGGTCTCTATGAGCCGGACGAAATCGAGGAGTTGAAATCTCGATTCCCGGCTTTTAATTCAGGCGACCTGGCACGGCTGTCCGAGGCTGCTCCGCGAGAACAATTGCCCGCGAATGAACCGCAAATGCAAATGGACCGGGTCACAATTCAGCAGGAGTTGGCTCAGTTGCGGTTGGACGTGGATGAACTGAAGAAAACGGTCGCGGATTTGCAGCGTAGCGATCGAGATTTATCAGCGTAAAATTACAGCATGCGGTTTGTTGAGATCTCCCAGCTCGCTGGCCGAACGCCACCGTCATAACCGGAATTGCACGCAAGGTTTACCTCAGGTGATTTGCTTACTGAAACCAATCGATGCGTTTCAACTGAGTATTCGCCAAGACGCGTGCAAAGGTCGAAATCGAAAAGGCGCGCCAGGTTGATACAGGTGTCAGTGGTTTCGTTGCAAACCTGTTAATCGTCTGTTTCCAGCTTGCTTGATCGATAAGGAAAGTCGATTCGTCAGTTAAGCGGACTGTCCAAACCATTCGATATCATTGCGCCATTCGTTTGACGAAGTTTGGATCAGCTACTTGCAGAGTTGGATCATATGGTGACGGTTCAATCTGTGAGTACAGGTTTGTTTTTTAACGAGTGATAATCGCTGTTAGCCAGAAAAGAACGTGCCATGAATCTAAAAATCGTTTTCAGCTCAATTTTGACCACCTTGATCTGTCTGCCATTCATCTCGAGTCAAGTCACTGCCCAAGACTTGAATGCTCCAGGTGGCAACGGAGTTTTAGATCTCGGGTCTGAAGTTTCGGCAAACGCAGATTTAATGGAAGAGCCGCGGAATATGGTCAATCCGCGGTTTGCCGGTTGGCAGGAAGTCACGCATATTGCCACTGGCGACCGTGTTAGCGAGACCCTTCGAGGGAATTGGATTATGGTCGATTCGAATGGCCGATTTGACGGTTCTGTCGTAGCGGCAGCAGGAGCAGACGTCTCTCAGATGCAAATCTTTTTGTTGAATCGCGGTCGTTTGGTCAAGCAAACAACTTTAAATGCGGGTGGGCGATTTGAATTCAATAACGTCAGGCAGGGTGCCTATTCAATTATCGGTTGGGGCGAAAACAGTTTCTTTGCTTTTGGTTTGAATATCCTGCAAAACAATCCCAACAACAAAGGTCAAATTGGAAACCGAATCAGCGCCACAGCTTTCCAGAATCGCACGACAATTAACACCGACTGGATCAAGTATTATTCGCCTCAGGTTAGCTTCCGTGTTTTCGGAGCCTATCCGACAGGACAGGAAATGGATGCACCTGCTGCTTTATTTGGATTTGAGGGTCTTGCTAAAAACCTTCCTGAATCTGTCGCAGCAACCTCGCTGGCGAGTCGCCCAGTTTCACGTCTTGCCGACGGTCGGTTGGTTGGCCGTGTTCACCAGATGAATTCTCTTAACGGAAGACCGGTTGATGTTAGATCGACAAAAGTAATGCTTTTTCAAGGTGACATCGTCGTCGCGTCAACCACGACGGATAACTACGGCACCTTCGCTTTTAATGATGTCCCAGACGGTTCGTACGGTTTAGCCGCTGTCGGTGTCGATGGTGTTGGGCTGATTGGAATTGACGTCTCGAGTGAGCAGTCATCTGTAAATAACATTAGTCCCAAGGTTATTGATTTTACGATGACCTCGGCGGAGACGACCGGTTGGTTAAATAACTTTGCCGGTGAATTTGCGTATCGCCGTGCACTTTTGGCCCCACGTCCGGAAGTTGCGAAACAGGATCCAGCGGCTTGCCCCGGCTGTGGCGGACAGCCCGGTGGTTGCAGCCACTGTGATGCTAGTTTCGCTGAGAGTTGTAAATCTCGAAACATTACCTTCGAGCAATGGTCTCAATGGGGATGTGAGACGGAAGCTCAAAAATACGGTGATGGTTCGATTCTCGCGGCGTGGGCGGCACAGCAACGGAAAAATGTTAGAAAGAACAATGCAAGATTTGAAAAAGCATTCTTCCCTAACGAGAGTTTGGAGGGCTTTGAGTTGAACCAGCCAACGCCAACTCCTGCCCCCCAGAATTAATCAGATTACAAATTGGCGTTTTGAGCCGCCAACCTAGTATTTGTTTTCGAAGGTCGGATCCAATTGGATTCGGCCTTTTTTTTATGACAAAAAAGGGCAGTCTCAACTGAGACTGCCCTTTGAATTTCGTTTCGAATGACTCTCGTCACTGCCGTGACTAAGTTATTTCGAGGTCATTAAAAATCTTCATTGCCAAAACCTGGTTGCATGCCTTGCATTTGTTGTCCAGCGGCACCAAGAAGTGAAAAGATACCTTCCTGAATTTCAACTCGGAAGTTAACACCATCGTCGATGACATAATTCATGTTGATTGCACTGCTCCCTGATTCCTTAAGCGTGTCAATCAACTCATTCATCATGGGGTCATCGTTCACACGAGCAGCCATTTCGAGCATTGGAACTAGGTTAAAGCTCATTGCCATTGCCGGTGACTGCGGTTTACCTTTGCCGTCATTCTTAGCACTGGCATCCATTGCTTTTTTGATGATGCTTTCCGGGTTGGTGCCGAGTCCGATGTAGGCTGTATCCATTCCGATGCCTACAACCATCGCAAGAGACGAACCAACCATTTCTTGCATTTCGTCAGGTGCGGTGGAAAGATCGCCATTGATTGTGTGAAAGGTAACATCCTTGTGACTACCGGAATTCAGATTGACATCAATCTCTCCGGGAGCCATTTCTTCTAACATTTTGGCGAGTTCTTTAACGGCAGATTCTAGTTTCTTAGGATTGGTTAATTGCATGCCCATGGCGAAATTAGCATCCTCTTCTTCGAGCATGATTACAGCGCCCATGTCGACGACACCGTTTTGGAGCGTCTCTTCGGCAACCTCGACAATGGTGTTCATTGCCTTTTCGATGGCATCGAGCTTTTCGTCTGAAAGATCCGCTTCGTAGCCTAACTCTTCCATCATTGTTGGAACGAGATCGTTTAGCACTGTGGTGTAATTCGCAGCGTCTTCACCAGAAATTGACCCTGATTGGTTTAGAGTCATTGCCGCTCCGTCCATGACGAAACCGGTGAAGTTAGAAGGCTTCTTTGGTGCAGAGTCAGCAAGTTTTGCGGCAAGATCGGAGTTTGGCGATCCTTTGAAGCCAAAGTCCATGATCATGCTCTTGTTATCTTCGTCGATGCCAAGCCCAATCGTGATGCTGTCAGCCTGTGTCATCAGCATATCGAGCTGTTCCATCTGAAGATCGAGACTTGTATCGTCGCCAAGCTGGGATTGAGTCATTTCAGCGCTTTGGCGAATCAGACCCATCGCCTGATCTTTCATTTCAGCAGGAATATTTTCAGCGAAAATTTTCGCGGCAATATTGTACTTTCCTGAGAGCTCTTGGATGACGTCTTTGGGGACGCTTGGAGTCGACTCAAGCATTCCAGCATTCATGGAAAAGAATGCGTAATCACCGTCCATTTTCACAGACATTTCCTGACCAGAGTCCATGATGATGGTGGTCATGTCGTCGCCTTCGTCGATTTCTGCCATTTGCGAGACGGTGTCGAGAACCGCGTCCATGTTGGTGACAGGTAAAAACCCGACCATTTCAGGCACGGGTGAACCGTTGGCGAAGTAAAGCATGAGGCCAGCGTCTTTTTTTCCGTCGATGCCGCTGGTGTAGGGCTTGATCATCGCGTCAACGAAGAACATCATCTGCCCAAAACCGGAGGCCTCCATCAGGTATTTTACATCTGAGATTTGCTCGTCAATTTGTTTGATGGAGACCACGACAGCGGGCTCCGGAGTGCTCTGGCAGAATGCTTTGCTCATCGGGAGCAAAGTCATTGCGCCTACCAGCAAACTTAGAACGAATGGTTTACATAAAGACTTCACGTTTGGTCTCCAGACTCTATTTGGTGCTTATTGTTAGGTAAGGTTTACAAAAATCGATTGTGATCAATCGGCAATGGATCCTGGCGATTGACTGTGTTTTTCTCAATTGCTTTGGTGGACAAAGATTGAGTGGCGTGTTCATTGTCCACCAACCGGCTTTAGATGCAATAACTAGCAAAACAATGTAAGAATGTTTCGCAAAAGTAGATATGAGTTAGGTTACGAACTGATACTTAGCCGAACGCCTTGACTTTTTAATACCTTGGAAGTGCCAACATTGTTTTAGGTTTGTCCGAGGAACCAAGCAAAGAATAGGAAGATTTGGTTCGGAGTGTGAACGTTTGGGCGATTGAACCGCGATTTAACAGGAAACAGTGAAGCGGCGCATGTTGGGAAAACGAGCGAATTGTTCTCGATTTGATCGAAAATTGCCCACTTACCAGCAAGAGGTCGAACTGGGCGTCGATGATTTGGTCGGAAAGTGACCGAAATGCCGTTATTTATCGTTCTCGGTAAACGATACGACCTTTGGTTAGATCGTATGGAGAAAGTTCAACACGGACCTTATCGCCGGGAACGATTCGAATAAAGTGTTTACGCATTCTACCGGCGACATGAGCGAGGACTTCATCGCCCGTCTCAAGTTCAACGCGAAAACGTGTGTTAGCAAGCGCCTGTGTCACAGTGCCGTCTACTTCAAAGGCTTCTTCTTTGGCCATGTATACCCTTCGGAATTCTCAAAAAAAACGATCTTCGAAGAGAGTCCGAAATCGCATTTATGTACAATTCGCCTCATTTTACTCCCAGAGTGGAGCTAGTCTATAGCAACGTAGGAGATTTGAAGGGTGAATTTTGGACTTTCGCACGGTTTTGAACGCCTTTGGGGCGGTTTACGATCAGGGAGTGCATCCTAAAGAATGGGCGTGCTAGGATTGTGTTAGATTCGAAGGAAGAGGTTGCGTCGCCATCTTAAGATGCCTTTTTAAGGAATAGAATTGAATTCATCACAGGAACCAACGGAGTCGAGTGACTCGAATTCAGCAACCCGCCGCGTGCTGACGCTATTTGATTGCGTATGCATTATTGTGGGCACGATCATTGGTGCTGGAATTTTTAAGATGCCGGCGATCGTTGCTTCCAATGTCCCGAGTGTGACGTGGCTCGTCGCGGTTTGGATTGCTGGTGGTTTGGTGGCTCTCATGGGAGCCCTGTGTTTCGCCGAACTGACGACGACGTATCCGGATCGCGGCGGCGATTACGGTTATCTGAAACGCGGTTATCACTACCGAGTCGGGTTTGCATTTTCCTGGGCGGCATTTTGGGTAATCCGCCCGACGAGCATTGCTTTGATGGCAATGATATTTGGTGAGTTTGCCGTCTCTGTTTTTCCCAATTCCATGCCTCTCTATGCCTTTGCCGGTCTAAGTGTGATTGGCTTGAGTCTGACCAATTTGATCGGAGTTCGTTTTGGTAAAGCATCTCAAAATCTATTAACGGTTGCCAAAGTTGCTGGAATCTTAGTGGTTGTTACGGCGGCATTTCTCGTTTGGCCGATTGCTGAATCGCCCAGTCAGGATGCGGTCGTTGAGATCCCCGCGCAAATGACGGACGTGAATGATCCGGCAACCGCTGTGGAAGAATCCGGCGAATCGACCTGGGAGTGGTTTTGGCTGTCCATGGTTTTTGTCATGTTCACATTTGGAGGATGGAACGATATTGCCTTTGTGGCAAGTGAAACTCGCGAACCCAAAAAAAATCTCTTACGTGCGTTGGTCGTCGGCACGGGGGTGGTGCTATTGGTTTATCTTCTTGTCAATCTGGCACTTGTTGCCGGATTGGGATTTGAGCAGATGGCCTCGTTAGGTAGTCGGTGGGAGAATGCGACTTCCGTATTAGTCGAACAAAATATGGGGCCGTGGGGAAAAGACCTGCTTTCGATTTTGGTGTGTGTTTCCTGCCTTGGAGCGATCAACGCGATGATCTTTACCAGTCCGAGGATTTATTGGGCGACCGCGGTCGACTATCCAAGCCTTCGTCTCGTAGCTGGTGATGTATCGGGTAAAGGTTGCTGGCGAGGAATTTTATTGCAAGGCGTGGTCACGATCGCCTACATTCTGACGTTTGGGAATGACAAGAATGGGGTGGAGAATTTGACAGCATCCAATGCACCCTATTTTTGGTCCTTTCTCGGATTGACGGTCATTACGCTGATAATCAATCGAGTCCGGTTCAAAGGGCAGTTCGAGGGGTACCGGGTTCCGTTTTATCCGATCCTTCCCCTTTTATTTGTCGGGGCGTGTTTGTTTATGGTCTACCGAAGTTGGACCTACATGATGGATCAGGAGTTGTGGTTGGCAACGGCCATCATTGGAGGGTGGGTGGTGATCGGTTTAATATTGAGCTTTCTGCTGAGAAATGAAGCTCAACAATCGCTAAAGCAGCCTTAGTGGCCGGTCCCGGAAGTCGTCGTTGAATGCGACTAATTCGGCCCGATGGGGGTAAAAAAGGAATAAAAGCGGATTAATCCCTCCAGTTGTTTCACGTGTTCGCAAACCGATTTTCCGGCAACAAGATGCAAAGCTGCCGACATATCGTCTTGCCAATCGGAGTTTCTGTCGTTACGATGGGCGTTCAAAATTTAATCCGATACATCACCAAAACAGGGGTTCATTCGAGTGGGAACCAAAAAGACCGGTAAAGGTCGTCGCAAGGTAGGCCGCAAAAAACGACGTATGCGAGCCAAAATTCGACATCGCAAGAAGTAATCGATCGCAATCGATTTGGCGTTGCAGCCGTCGTCCGAGACGATCCGCTGCTTTCTTTTTTTATCTGCTTTACGTGTGTTCGTTGCTGCGCACGTGCTTAACCGAGTCCCGCTATCCCGCAATCTGATAGAATCGGGCAACGTGGCTCATGGGTCAGGTTGGATGGTTTTCGGCTTGGGTTTAGAAAACTGCTTTGCTGTGGATCCGTGAGTTTATTTCCGTACGTCATTCTGCGATCTCGCGGGTCTTCTAAACTATGCCTTCAGCAGATAGCGCACCGAGTCCGAAATACCTGTCACCGTTATGGCGTGGCCGGTTGCTAATCATTGCTGCTGCGTTGATGTGGAGCACGAGTGGATTTTTTGCAAAGGCGCCTATTTTTGACCAATGGCCGGCGGAATCCAGGGGCTTGTTGCTTGCGTTTTGGCGTGCGTTTTTTGCCGCATTGATCCTTGTTGTGATGGTTCGGAAAGTTCAGTGGACGTGGAAATTGATTCCAATGGTATCCACTTTCGCTTTAATGAATTGGACATATCTGACAGGAATGGTTTACTGCGAGTCGACGTTGGCCATTTGGCTTCAATACACTGCGCCGGCATGGGTGTTTTTGATCAGTTGGTTTTGGTTTGGCGAACGTCCGGTGCGCCGGGATTGGGTTTTGTTGGTTTTTGCGTCGGCTGGCGTTTTGATTATTTTGCGAGCTGAATTATTTGGTGCCTCTCTAATTGGGGTTCGTTATGGCTTGGCCTCCGGGGTGTTTTTTGCAGGTGTCGTCGTGATGCTACGGTGGTTAAAGGACTTCGATGCGGCTTGGTTAGTTTTCCTCAATCATGCGGTTACGGCGGTAATTTTGGCACCTGTATTAATTCAGACAGATATATATCCGACCGGAAATCAGTGGGGTTATTTAGCTGGATTCGGGATGCTGCAAATTGGAATTCCTTACCTGCTGTTTGCACGAGGGGTGAGTACAGTTTCCAGCCATGAGGCATCCGGGTTGACGCTGTTGGAACCATTACTGGTTCCGGTTTGGGTTTTTGTTGCCTGGCATCAGTCGCCTGAGTACGCCCCTCCAGCTTTAACAACTATCGTGGGTGGCGGATTAATTCTTACCGGATTACTTTTGAGATATCTCGGAAAGTCAGCGGAGCGGGAAGTTACATCGACGAAAGCTGATTCGTTGTGATCGTTCGAGACCGAGGCAAG
>JAPOIJ010000303.1 GCA_029979005.1 Planctomycetota bacterium
AAAGGTGTAACGGCCGGTTTGGGGAATATCAATCAAGGTATTAAAAACGTTTGTAAACGCATCTCTGGGTTGTCCTTTGGGAATGTAAAAACCAAAGTTTTCAACCTCGCCGCTTACTTGCGGCTTCCTCATATCAACCGGGGCTGAGGTCGCATTCGCTGCATGGGGAGTCATGTATCCAACGGATATCCCATTTTTGAGACCGCCCGTCGCAGCTTCAACGCCAAGTTGTTGAGGCAGCTCAAAGACAAGCGGGCTTACCTTTTCAAAAAGACTGCCACGTGCTTCTGGATTCACCGAAGGTACCGCATCGAGGAAATCTCGGAGTCGTTTTTTTGATTTGGTCGCTGCGAGAAAAGCATCGCCGGGGCCCGATGCAGCGACCCAGGACGCATAGCCTAGGCGTTTTATTTGAGAGGTGAGGCCATTGATTGCTAGGTCTTCCACTTCCGTCTGGATCAATTTAAGATCCGGAACTGGTTGGGCAGCGAGCAAATTGCCAAGCCCAACAACGTTTCCATTCGGTTTTGATTGTTCTTGACTAATCAAATCCACAATTAGTTTTGTTTTCGGCTGTTTCGTTATTTTCGAAAGTGAATTGACTGCATTTTGGAGCATGCCAATTTTAGAATCGACGTGCGCAAGAATGGCACGATAAACGTCCTCGCTGGGCTCCAGGCGAACCAAATCGTCAGGGTTTCCGGTTGCCAATATATATGCTCTGGCGCCTGGTGAGAGTGATTTTCCAGTCGCGAGCATTTGACGAATCATTTGATCAATGTTGAGTTGAGATTTTGCGTACTTGAGTACGGTGTCGAGTTCAGGATCCAATGCTTTTGTGTTGGCTGCGAAGACTGCTTCCGCGCCGACGAGTCCACCAAGATCAACAGAGGCTTTTACTGCTTCGGCCCGGACCAGTGCGGAGGGATCTTGGGCGGCTGCCATCAGGACAGTTTCCCAGCCTTCGACCATGCCATTCCAATGCCCGAGTGTTCGAATGGATGCGGCGCGAACCCTGCCTTCCTCAGCTTCAAAAACACGTTTCAATAACGGTAGGTTTGGTAATCTCTGCTCTTCTAATACCCATAAGCATTCCAAGAGAGCCTGTGCCTCGTCCCGTTTGGGCGAACTGTTTTTTGGGTCTAGTTGATTTGCAAATTGCAGAACCTGGGTTTCAACTTCCGCTCGATCGCGTCCACTCAGTTCAAGACGCGCCCGATACCGTGTCGATGTCTCTTTTGAGAAAAAATTCTGACACACTTCGGAGATTGGCTTCCCTTTCATCTTCGGAGCGTTCACTAAAGGTCGGCCTTCGTAGGTCACGCGGTAGACGCGGCCATGTGAATGATCGCGATTTGGGTCTCGCATATTATGTTGCATATGGCCAATCAGCGCGTTGTGCCAATCGGCAATGTACAATGCTCCGTCGCCACCGACCTCCATATCGCTCGGACGAAAGTTTGGATCGGTCGAAGAGACGATAGGGTCGATTTCGACAGCTGTGATATCAGCACCGTTGTAACTAATTTTATGCTGTGCAACACCGAGGAAACCAATCGCATTACTGATCAGAAAATTTCCATCAAGTTCTTCGGGAAAGTGGCTGCTCGATAGTATTCCGTTAGACGGGACCGGTCGAACCCGTTTTTTGAACCATTGCTTATTTCCGATGCCTTTGCCAATGTTTACATAACTTCCAGTACCGCCGGTTCCGTCATTTGCAAATTGATAGCCCCATTGATCAAAAACATCGCCGTGTGGGTTGGGGCCGATTGGGAAATGAAATTCGAATTCGAATGTTCGAGGATTGAAGCGGTGTACACCCGAAGCACCTGAGCGAAATGTTTTCGTGGGTGTCTCAAAGTTTGCTACGTTAAAAATGCCCCGCGAGAAATAGAGCCATCCATCGGCACCAACAATGAGAGCGTTGGCGGAGTGATGCGTGTCCGCGCTAGAGATGCCTTGCAGCATGCGAATTTTGAGGTCAGCTTTATCGTCACCGTCAGTATCTTTGAGGAACCAGATCTCAGGTGGTGCAGCGACCAACATGCCGCCTCCCCAAAACTCAAAACCAGTTACGGAATTTAAGCCATCGGCGAAGACAATACTTTCGTCAGCGACACCGTCCTGATCGTTGTCCGGCAAGATTAGAATGCAATCTTTCCTCGGCTGGCTCGGGTTCCAGTGAGGGTAGGATTCCCAGCACGCAACGTATAACCGACTGTCTGCATCAAATGACATTTGAACGGGGTTTATTAGACGTGGAAACATCTCTTCAGAAGCAAACAGATTGACCTTCATTTTTGGATGAATGGTCATTTTTTCAATTGCTTCTTCGCCGCCTAGGTAAGGCCAGGCGCCATTTTCCAGAGGTCCAACCTTGTTTGGGCGAACCGTTAAATCTTTTGGGAGATTGTCATCCTTAATCGGTTCCGGATTTCCCCGGATAATGGAAGCAATGTGTCGATCTCGATTGCTGGTCATGACATCGAACATTTCCATCTCTCGCATCATGACATCCGCATTGGATTGATTAAACCAAGCAAGTTTAGAGCGTCCGCCGAAAACGTTGTAACCGTCTACTACTCGATAGCGATTGAACCAGTGGTAATTTTTATCGACGACTGCGGCATGAAGTTCTGCAACAGCAGCGTCGGCTGGAAGCGGTTGGGAAGGCGAAAGGATAGGGCTTAGTTTTTTGGCAAGTTCTTGGTTGCCGTGATCGGTTAGGTGAATTCCGTTCATGGTTAACGGCGTGTCGCTATTGTTGTATAGCTGCTTGCTGATTGAAAAAAGATCGTAGAACGGGACATTCTTTTTCTCACAAACTCTCTTCATTGCATTGGTGTAGA
>JAPOIJ010000136.1 GCA_029979005.1 Planctomycetota bacterium
ACTCCAAATTTTTTCTAGGTTTTCATGGAGGAAAATAAAGGCCAACAAAGCAGTCCACATCGGAATCGAGGACATGATTAACGCAGAGTCACCTGCGGTAGTACGATCCATTCCGATCGCAAATAGAATTTGATAGAAGCCTCCCGAGAGAAGACCGAATGCGATGACCACACCCCACTTGTTTGCAGAGCGGTGAGACGCGTTGGGGGCGGATGCCTCCTCGAGGTTAATTTTTCGACTGCGGTTTTCCAGCCAGACGCAGGCCCCGAGGGTAATTGCAGAGAGGGAAAGACGAACCGAATTAAAGGCGAATGGGTCTATCATTGAAATTCCCATTTTCATAACCGCCATGTTGATTCCCCAGATAAGAGCGACGATTAGCAAACTGGCGTCGGCTAGTCGGTTGGATGGGATTGGTAATGGTTGGGAATTTTCGATGACAGATCTCAAAAGAAATGAAAGAGTGAAGAGCCGTTAATTCGATGGAGTGTTCGCCCGTGGTTTTTCAGAATCAGGGAGCAGTTGGGGCAGTGTTGCCGAGGATGATCATAAAGCCTCGGTTGTATCTCTCGAAGCGGGCGGTCAAAACTGATGAGAGATTCTAAATATTGGAAAATATTACGTATTTTCCCGTAGCGGAAGAGTTTAGAGGGAATTGCCGGGCTTGAATCCTACAACTTCAGCCCATACAAAATGGTGATGCAACAATATTTAGACCTCCTTCGACATATTCTCGACCATGGTGTTGAGAAAACTGACCGCACCGGAACTGGAACGAAAAGCGTTTTCGGATATCAGATGCGTTTTGACTTGCGTGACTCATTTCCAATGGTTACGACGAAAAAACTGCATTTCAAGAGTATTATTCACGAACTCCTTTGGTTTTTGAGTGGTGATACGAATGTGCGATATCTCCAGGAAAACGGTGTTCGAATTTGGAATGAATGGGCCGACGAAAATGGGGAACTTGGCCCGGTCTATGGATCGCAGTGGCGAAGTTGGCAAGGGGCGGACGGAACGACGGTTGATCAGATTTCACAGCTGATCGATGAGATAAAAAATAATCCAGATTCCCGACGCTTAATTGTGAGCGCTTGGAATGTGGCTGAAATCCCAAAAATGAAGTTGCCCCCCTGCCATGCTTTTTTTCAGTTCTATGTTGCCAATGGAGAATTGTCCTGCCAGCTTTACCAGCGGAGTGCAGATGTCTTTTTAGGCGTGCCGTTTAACATTGCTTCGTACGCTGCACTGACTTGCATGGTGGCACAAGTTACTGGTTTGAAAGCCGGCGATTTTGTACACACCCTTGGCGACGCCCATCTCTATTCGAATCATCTAGAGCAAGTGGATTTGCAGCTATCACGTGATCCTAAAGAGTTGCCAAAACTAGCGATCAATGAAAATGTAAAATCAATCTTCGATTTTAAATTCGAGGATTTTGAGCTATTGCAATATGAAGCCCATCCCCACATCAAGGGCAAGGTTGCCGTGTAGTTGCGTTCAGTGATCACAAGATCGAAACGGATAAGGTCGATGAACAAATTAGCAATGATCGTGGCTGCGGCTGAGAACGATGTTATCGGAATCAACGGAGATCTACCGTGGCAGCTATCGGCGGATTTGAGGCGTTTTAAACGTCTCACGATGGGGCATCACATTATCATGGGTCGAAAGACCTTTGATTCTATTGGTCGACTTTTGCCCGGGCGAACCACCGTTATCGTGACACGCCAATCCGATTTTGAGTGCGATGGTGCATTGATCGCAAATTCAATTGAGGAAGCAATTGCGTTGTGCGGAGAGGACGATCTGCCGTTTGTTACCGGAGGGGCAGAGATTTATCGACTTGCCATTCCGTTTGTTAGCGAAATTCATCTTACGCGGGTGCACACTGAAATTGATGGTGATACGGACCTGCCCGAAATTGCATGGGACGATTGGACCTTGGTCGAAGAAATTGGTTTTCAAAAAGATGAAAAGAACAATTTCGATTATTCATTTCAAACGTTCACAAGATCCTAATTCTGGCGTTTGAACGGGTGTGCCTGATTGGGGCGACACTATTCGGATCATTCAATTGACCCATTGGTGAGCGAGTTCACTTTTGTCCTTGAATCTTTCGTGCTGCGCGGTTTTTAAAGTAAAACAGCCCTTAGGAATTCGCTTTGAGTACAATGAGAGACGATCCATTAAGCGGATCGATCTTTGCCAAAATTATTTTCCCGGATTGGGTAATTCATCATGCTTCCACAGTTAACACTTGTTTTTGCCACCGCATTGGGGATTGTTTTTAGTTTTGCTGATCTTGCTCAGGCACAGTTAGCCGGATCAAACGATGCTCAACAGTCTTTTTTCGAATCGCTATCGTTTCGATCCCTCGGTCCCTACCGCGGGGGTCGGTCAGCGGCAACTTCGGGTGTTGCTGATAATCCGATGCTTTACTACATGGGTGCCGCAGGAGGGGGTGTCTGGAAGACGGAGGATGCTGGGTCAAGTTGGGAGAATATCTCAGATGGATTTTTCGGAGGATCGATCGGCTCCATTGCAGTCTCCTCATCCAATCCGAATGTCATTTATGTCGGTGGTGGTGAAGTTACGGTCCGCGGAAATGTCTCTCATGGAAACGGTGTATGGAAGTCGCTTGATGGCGGGAAATCGTGGAAGCATATGGGGTTGGAAGATTCTCGACGCATTCCTCGGATTCGCATCCATCCAACCAATCCTGATATTGTCTATGCGGCAGTCCTCGGGCATTTGTTCGGGGCCAACCAGGAACGCGGTGTTTTTAAGAGTACCGATGGAGGCAATTCATGGAAGCGGGTTTTGTTTGTCAATGAAGAGGTCGGCGCTGTCGATTTAGTAATTGATCCACAAAGTTCGAACGTTCTCTTTGCCACGACTTGGAAAATTAAGCGAACCCCTTTTAGTCTGGAAAGCGGCGGTGAGGGGTCGGGTATTTGGAAGAGTATTGACGGCGGTGAGACGTGGAATGAAATCACTCGCAATGACGGACTGCCCCGCGGAACGGTGGGGATTTGTGGTGTTGCTGTTTCCCCTGTTGATTCCAATCGCGTTTGGGCAATGGTGGAGGCCAAGGAGGGGGGGCTGTTTCGAAGCGATAATGGAGGCGAATCCTGGGTCCGTATCAACGATGAACGTAAATTGCGGCAACGGGCGTGGTATTACACAAGAGTTTATGCCGGGCCGGAAAATGTTGACGAAGTGTATGTTTTGAATGTGCGGTTTTGGAGATCCGGCGATGCTGGGAAGTCGTTTGATTCGATATCAACTCCCCATGGTGACCATCATGATCTGTGGATCGCCCCGAATGATCCGCAGCGTATGGCAATTGCGGATGACGGAGGTGTTCAGATCTCGCTGAATCGCGGCAAAACCTGGTCGACCTATGAAAATCAGCCGACGGCCCAGTTTTATCGAGTTACTACCGATAATCATTTTCCCTACCGAATTTACGGCGCCCAGCAAGATAATTCCACGGTTCGTATCTTAAGCCGAACCGGAGGGCGAAGTATTGGTGAACGCGATTGGATGCCGACAGCGGGCGGGGAGAGTGGATTCATTGCGCCGGATCCTAAAGACCCAGAGATTGTTTACGGTGGTTCTTACGGTGGGTATTTAACACGAGTTAACCATCGGACTCAGGAGACTCGTAATATTCACGTTTGGCCCGATAATCCGATGGGGCATGGCGCGGGAGACGGCAAGTATCGGTTCCAGTGGAACTTTCCAATCTTCTTTTCGAAGCACGATCCGAAAGTGCTGTACACCGCTGGAAATGTTCTTTTTAAAACGACTAACGGAGGGGACAGCTGGAAAAGAATTAGTGGTGATCTAACGCGAAATGACCCGTCCAAATTAGGTTCGTCCGGAGGGCCGATTACACAAGACAATACGAGTGTCGAGTATTACTGTACGATTTTTGCGGCTTGTGAATCCGCTGTTGAGAAAGATGTTTTGTGGGCTGGCTCGGATGACGGTTTGTTGCACGTGACGCGCGATGGAGGAAAGAAATGGGTAAATGTCACGCCTCCTGAATTACCGGAATGGTCACAGATCAATTCAATTGAAGCGCACCCTACACTGCCCGGCGGGCTGTATGTAGCCGCCACACGATACAAACTTGATGATTTCAAACCGTATCTTTTTAAGACAGAAGATTATGGTAAGTCCTGGACGGCAATCAGTGACGGGATCGACCGTCAGGCCTTTACACGAGTGATCCGAGCCGATCCCGCACGCAAGGGATTGTTGTATGCAGGAACTGAGTCGGGACTCTACATTTCATTTGATGATGGTGATCACTGGAGTCCATTTCAGTGCAACTTACCCGTTGTTCCGATTACCGATCTTGCTGTTAAGGACGGAGATCTGATCGTGGCGACACAGGGGAGATCATTTTGGTTGATGGACGATTTGAGTCCGATTCACCAATGGTCACCTGAGTTATTCGATAAAGAGATTCAGTTGCTGGAGACACGACCAACGATTCGAATGCGTGGCGGTGGTAGCCGTTCCCCTGGTAGAACCGCAGGTCAGAATATTCTTGCCGGGGTGCCGATTCGGTTTTACATCAATGAGTTGCCGAAGGAAAAAATGAAAACGGAATTGCGATTGCTCGACTCTTCCGGTGACTTGATTCAGGCGTTTAGTACTCAACCGGATCTTGAGCGCAAAGAGAAGAAACTCAGTTTGAAGTCGGGGTTAAATGAACTGCGATGGGATATGAGGTATCCCAGTGCTGAGACATTCGAGGGAATGGTTCTTTGGGGCGGAGGCACGGGTGGACCGAAGGCTGTTCCCGGGGCGTATCAGGCGAGGCTAACGGTCTCAAATTCGGGTTCGGATGACGGAGTGTCAACCTCGGCTGAAAATATTATCTTCAGCCAGACCATTGATTTTAAAATTGAGAAAGATCCAAGGTCCTCGGCGACGCCGAACGATTTTCAGGCCCAATTCAAGTTCTTGATTGGCGTGCGCGACAAACTGAGTGAAATACACTTAGCCATTAAAAGAATCCGCGATATCCGCGAACAGCTTAAAAGCTTACGCGATAGACTTGAAAAAGCGGGCGGAAGTGAGCAACTGGTGGAGAAAGCCAAAAAGCTGGAGGAAGAGCTGTTGGGAGTCGAGCAGGCGTTATACCAGACAAAAAACGAAAGCCCTCAGGATCCGCTTAACTATCCAATACGGCTCAACAACCGTTTAAGCGGTCTCGTTGGCGTTGTCAGTGCTGGTGATAATCGGCCGACTCGGCAATCAATTGCCGTTCGTAATGAGTTAATTGAGGAGATTGATGACCTGCTTGCTAAGCAGAAAAACGTAGTGCAGCGGGGAATCAGGGATTTTAATGAGGCTGTGCGAAAGGCGGATATCCCGGCGATTTTTACTAAGGTTCCCTAGATTTGGTCGTGACGATAGTGCGTTTGCCTCGACTTTTCCGGTTATTTTGCGGATCCTGAACGTTCGACGATGGCACTCGCCTGTCCAATTCCCCAGGTCTGGGAAACCGCCGGTTTTTCCGAGACTTCGAAACGTGGTTGGGGAGCAATTAATGATTCGGATTACGGAAACGCATGAATTGCCGAAGAAATTCGAATATTTAGTCTGTTTCGAATAATTACCAATCGCATTGGCCTTGAATGGTCTTGTCGCTAACGCGAAGTCTAGCCCCTTGGCGAGACGATTGGTGGGGTCAGTATTCCAACGCGTTTCCATAATTCACCATCTATTCTCGATGAATTTTCGGCTCAGAAGTGATTTGGATTTGTTCGAAATTCTCGATCGCTCTACAATTGGTTGAAACACAACCTCGAGAGAAAACCTCTCGTGCAACCGATAAAAATTTTGAAATGGGGGTCAGGGTGGAAATCAAAGTTACTGCTAGACATGGCAACATGAGTGACGAGATTCAGGAAACCATGAGAGCGAAGGTTTCTAAACTCCCTAAATTTTTTGATCGCACAACGGCGATACAAGTGTTGGTGGATCTGGAGCATACCGATACCCCAAAAGTTGAGATCATTGTTTCGGCAGAAGAGACCAATGATTTCTTTGCCTCCGACACCGGCTCGAACGTGCTTGTCGCTCTAGACAGTACGGTTTCCAAAATGGAACAGCAGTTAAAAAAACATAAAGAAAAACTTATTAGTCATCGTGGGCGAGATCACAAGATTCCAGAGGAATCAGCAGAGTAAATTTTTTGCTTGAAGTGAACTGAACGTCTGCAAGACAACAAACATACAAAAGGAACCATTTATGAAGTTTTCTGATTTCGTAAGAACTGAAGCGATCAGAGCGGAGTTAACATCTTCTGATAAAGAAGGGGTTGTCCGCGAGTTAGTCGCCAGCTTGGTCGAATCTGGACAGCTTGGTGGAGATGATCAGGAAGCGATCGTCCAGGCAGTCTTGAAACGAGAAGAGCTGGGAAGCACCGGAATCGGTCGAGGAATCGCCGTTCCACACACAAAACACCCGAGTGTCAGTCAACCGGTCGGCACGGTTGGCGTAAGCCCAACAGGGGTTGATTTTCAAAGTCTTGATGGAGAACAGGTTCAGCTCTTTTTTATGCTGATCTCTCCCCCAGACCAGCCGAATGACCATCTTCGTGCTTTGGAAAATATTTCCAAGCAATTACAGGATGAAACTTTTTGCCGATTCCTTAAGCAGTCGCGGACTCCTGAGGATATCCAGCAGATACTGGAAGAAGCTGATAACAATCAGTTTGCTTCCTAAGCTTGTTTGGCAAACTATTGATTCAACCTTAGATGGCTCAAATTACAGATGTCGGAACAGTTTCAATCAGCGATGGTTACAATCAGCAATCCTCAGGGTTTGCATATGCGTCCTGCGTATTTATTTGTTTCCACTGCGTCAAAGTATGACTGTAAGATTGAAGTAGTTAAAGATGATATCCGGGTAGATGGCAAAAGCGTGTTGGACATTTTGACACTTGGCGCGACTCAGGGAACAAGGGTTCAATTGGAAGCGACCGGGGAAGATGCTCAACAGGCGATCTCAGCCTTGGAGGAACTGGTGGTTGCTGGATTTCCCGCAACCGCAGATTCGGGAGACGCAAATAGTGGTTAGATTGGATTGGCGAGGCTAAGCGAGACAGCCCTTAGTTGTTTCACTCGAGCCTGTTTCAATCCCGTTTGTTTTGATCGCATTGTTTGAAAAATTGCGTGTCACTGAAATCTTAAATTTGAGCGAGAGTTGGATCGGGTTTGCGTTGATCTGAAGAGGAATGCAAGTTCGATGATTACCGATGCATTAAAGATGAAGTTCTCCTCGACTGCCGCCCTGTCGGCAGCTGGGCGTTCTTGGCGTTACGGTTTCGTTGCCGGTTCGACGCCTTATCTTTATGCCGGGTTTTTCGCTAAGTTCCAACGTCGATCGTTCTGGTGCGCGAGACAGACTATACCGGTATTCGAGGCGGCGCAAACGTTCAGGTCATTGATTCAAAGTCGATTCCGTAACCAAGCGTTCGTTGGAATCGAGTTTTTAGTTAATCGTTGGAGTGATAAACACTCGCGAAGAAATGACTTCGCTCTTCGTTTTAATAAATCGGGTGCGACGGAAGTTTGTCGATCCGGTTCCAACGGAAAAAGTCACAAATTTGGGTTGTTGAGTAACGCCATCGGTTTGCAATCGGCGAACCGGAAGGCAACGTCAAATGTTACCGGTCTTTCTGCAGTAGGAATGGCCTGCCCATTGATGTCAAACCACGACAGTCAAAAAAATCAAATCCATGCGATTCGACTGTATGAGTCCTGTTTAGGTTCTCCAGTTAATTGCCAGCAAAGAATGAATTCAAATGAAAAAAACAATGCTCATCAACGCATCGCAAGCCGAGGAAAATCGGATTGCGATTGTTGAAAATGACCGGCTAGAGGAACTTTATGTAGAAAGAGAAAGCCAGGAAAATTTCGTTGGCAACGTCTACAAAGGAAAGGTCGTCAATTTGGAACCGACCATCCAGGCCGTTTTCGTCGATTTTGGCGTTGGCCGAAACGGTTTCCTGCACATCAGCGATGTGGAACCTCGTTATTTCAAGCAAGGCGGATACGATCCGGACGAAATGATGCGGAAAGAGAAGGAAGCGGCGGCAGCGGCCAATGCTAACGGACGAGGTCGGCGACCGCCTTCGCACGGTGGGTTTCGACCCCGAGTAAAGCCTCCGATTCAGGAAATTTTCAAGCGAGGCGATGAGGTTCTCGTTCAGGTAATTAAAGAGGGAATCGGCAATAAAGGGCCGACGCTTTCCACCTACATTAGTATTCCGGGACGTTATCTCGTGTTGATGCCGGCCCTTGGCCGGATTGGAGTATCTCGCAAGATTGAGGACGAAGAAGAGCGAAAGCGTTTGAGAGAATACCTGTACGATCTCAAGCCACCCAAGGGGCTAGGGTTTATTGTGAGAACAGCCGGTGCCGGACGTTCGCGCCGTGAGCTTTCACGCGACCTTGCCTATCTCTTAAGGCTCTGGAAAGTGATTTCGAAAAGAGTGGTCACGATGCCTGCTCCGATTGATATCTATGAAGAGAGCGACATGATCATTCGCACGATTCGGGATATCCTGACTTCTGATATCGACAAGATTATGATCGATAGTGAAGATGCCTACGAACGAGCGAAAGAGTTCTTGAAATTAGTGATGCCTCGGCATTCGAACAAATTGCAGTTGTATTCCGGCAACGATCCTCTGTTTCATCAATACAAGGTCGAGCAAGAGATAGCCAAAATCCATGCACGCGAGGTTCCCCTGCCTGATGGTGGTTCTATCGTGATTGATCAGACTGAGGCATTGGTTGCAATTGATGTGAACAGCGGTAGTTTTCGTACCGATGATTCAGCGGAAGAGTCTGCCTATCGTTTAAACATGGCCGCCGCAAAAGAAATTTCCCGGCAATTGCGATTGCGAGATCTAGGCGGAGTCATTGTGAACGACTTCATTGATATGCGGCGAGACAAGCATCGTCGGGGTGTTGAACGAACCTTGCGTGATTCCATGAAGCGAGATCGGGCCCGGACGAAGATTTTGAGAATCAGTCCATTCGGATTGATCGAAATGACTCGCCAGCGGATTAAGCCGGGGTTGAAGCGAAGCCTTTACCAAGAGTGTCCCTGTTGTAACGGACGCGGTAATGTAAAGACGGAAGAGAGCATGGCGCTCGACGTGTTACGGATGTTGATGTTGGCGACCGAAAACAAGAATGTCGCAAGTATTTCGGTAAGGGTCAACGAAAAGGTTGCCTCATACTTGAACAATCAAAAACGTAAAGAACTCGCGGAATTGGAAGGTCGCGGCACACTCGACATTCGAATCGTCGGAAGTGAAACGGTCTTTCCAGAGCATCTTGAGCTGGAATGCCGGGATGCCAATGAACGTGAAGTTGCCGTTTCACTGTTGTCCAAAAATTAAAGTGACTTTGGCTTGTTCAGCTTAAGCGACGAACGCTCCGAGATATTTTCGGGGCGTTTTTTATTGATGGTTGTCGGTTCCAAAATAGCAGGCTCATCAGATACAACTAAACCTCGCGAATGGTAAGCTGGGATTTTTATATCTCAAGTCGGTCATGCGGCAAGGTTACCATGGCAGGTGTCGACATTTTAGGATTGCGCACTAAAAAAGGCGTAGCAAAAAACGCTACGCCTTGTGTTAATTAGACTGCTGATTCTCGTTTAGAAAATCTCTAGTTTCGTGAATAGCTCGTCGATTTTGTTCATTTTGTTTAACAGTCTTGCCTTGTCGGCATCGGCTGCGGGGTCACTGTCAAAATAGAGGAACCAGCTTGTCGCCCAGTCTTTGTCGGGATTGAAGGTGCTGTCGGCGGCAGCAAATTCGGCAGTTTTCAGGTACCACCAATTATTGTCTCCCGACACTTCGTAAAACTCAATTTGATTTGGGAAGGTGTCGGTCCAGCCACTCAATAGACGCCACTGAGCCCACCAAGAAGAATCGTTTGGCAGGACGTTTGGAACCGCATCCGGTCCCGCCCATGTGTAGGCCATGACTTGCGGAAGTCCCTGTACGATTTCGTCATTGTCGGCAGGAGCAAATTCGTCCCACTCTCTAATGGTGATTTGCCGCTCGAGTACAGTAACCGGGACAATCTGGCCAGTTGCTGGATCGAAGACCTGATTGGTAACGCTTACCAATGCGTTCGTTCCAACTTCCGTGGCCGAGGCAACTGCAAAATCTTTAATGAAGACGAGTGGTTCGTCGGTCATCGTACCTTTGAGCAACGCCGTATTTTGAGTCCGATTTACCAGCATTTGGAAACTATCGTCGAGGATCTCAACTTCAAGGTTTGTCCAAGTGACGTTGCCGTTTCGAATTTCCACTTCGGCATCTTCGCCAATGGCGTCGGCGACATAGTCATAGCTTGAAAACAGGAATCGATCTTTTCCATCGTTGCCGAAGAGAATGTCTTGGGTGTTGACATTGATTCCGCCGAACAGTCCGTCATCGCCGTTTTGGCCAACCAGAGTGTCGGCCCCTGCTTCACCGTAGAGATTGTCATTTCCATCACCTCCGAAGAGATTGTCATCTCCATCGCCTCCGTGAAGATCGTCGTCTCCTACGCCGGCGTTAAGTTTGTCGACACCTTGGTTTCCGTACATGTCGTCGTTGTCTTGCTGGCCATAAAGAAGATCGTCACCTGCTCCGCCAATAATGGTGTCGTCTCCTTCGCCGCCGAAGATTGTATCGTCATCGTTCTGGCCGTTCAGAGTGTCATTACCTTCGTTGCCTATTAGAGTATCGTTGCCGTCGGCACCGTATATGGAGTCATCTCCTTCTCCACCGTAAGCGACGTCATCTCCAGCGTCACCAAAGATAAGATCATTACCAAAGTTACCAAAGAGGATGTCATTGTCGGCGCCTCCAGAGATGGTGTCATCTCCAAAGTCCCCGTAAATCCGATCCATTCCATTTTCACCGAAGAGAGAGTCATTTCCTTCGCCACCAAACAGCAGGTCGTTTCCATCTCCGCCAAGGGCCTGGTCATTATCTGCTCCACCGGACAAGACATCGTCGCCTGCCTCTCCTTGAAGAAGATCCTCGCCAGCTCCACCGTCTAGATAATCAACGCCTTCACCACCGACGATGACGTCTGCGCCGTTGTCGCCGATGCCACTGTCGTCGCCGTCTTCACCATTGATGAAATCGTCTCCTTCCCCTCCGTACATCTTGTCGTTATCGTTGCCGCCCATTAGGCGGTCGGCTCCGCCAGATCCGATCATTGTATCGGCGCCATCCCCGCCAAAAATTAGATCGTCGCCGTCGTGCCCGACGATCGTGTCAGCACCGGCTTCACCATATAGTTTGTCGATGTTTTCGTTGCCATAGATATCGTCCGCTCCGTCGCCTCCAAGGATGATGTCTTCTCCGATTCCGCCGAAGATATTGTCGTCATCCTCTCCTCCCTCGATGTAGTCGTCTCCATCCTGACCGAAAAGGTCGTCCGAGCCAGCTTCACCTTTGATAATGTCTGCGCCGCCGTTGCCATAAACGTCGTCATCTCCATCGCCTGCGTAAATGACGTCATCACCTGCGTCGCCGATGATTTGATCGTTTCCGGCTTCACCGTAAAGATTGTCTGCTCCCGTAAAGCCATAGAGGAAATCATTACCGTCGCCGCCGAGGATGGTGTCATCTCCTTCGTTTCCATGAAGTCCGTCACTGCCACCAAACCCGCGAATCGTGTCGTTATCCGCTCCACCGAATAAAACGTCGCTGGCGGTTCCTCCGTTTAGCTCATCGTCCCCGGCTTCGCCGTAAGCTGTGGAGGGGATACCCGTGATATTAGAAAAAGTATCGTTTCCATCTCCACCAAAAAAATTAATTCCAACGAGAGGATCAGTGTCTGCATCTAGGGTAAAATCAGCAACACCCGTCAGTTTAAAGAGATAGCTGTTCGTCCCGGTCACTTCAAAAACCTCACCGACATCGTCGGTAGCGTCAGCTTGCATCGTTACGATATCGGTCGTGGGGTTGTAGGTGATACTAGCGAGCAGATGCCGAGCCTCAAGGTTTTGGTACTTAAGCCCCTGGGCTCGTGTTGATTTTCTGACCGATGTGCGAGGCAATTGAAACAACTCAGAAAGGTTTGCTACAAATCGAAGCATTGTGGTGATCCCAGGCAAAATTGAACTCGGTAGAACACAAGGTAAACCGATAATACCTTGATATTCCGTTGTAATTAGCGGTGCCCATCCATGCAAATAATACCCTGATTTTCCCCGGTATTTCGTTCTGATTTGAGGAAGATAATAAGGTTACGCCGATTCCCGACGCATTTTTGAATGTAGGACTCAGATTCGTCTTAGGCGCTTGGCCGTATCCGCGGCAAGCCTCATCCGTCTACAGAGTCCGGGCGTTTGATATCTTCTTCGGCTATTTAGTTCCCGCTAGCGGTTGGAAATTTACGATAATCCTCAAAGTTCTCCAAATCTAACGCGGAATGCTGCCGATTCCTGAAAGGTATGAGGATCGCGCAGAGTTTTGCGCTCAGATTGTAGCTAAATACTCCAGCGAGCGACGTTTCCACCCCGCCCGCGCACTGAGGTGATCATGGAAGATCGCGTAAGAATTCAACGAAAACTTCCGAATTGGCTGTTTGCCAATCCGAGCTTTGCTCTCCTTTTAGGGGTTTTGTGCCTTTTAGTGTTTCCAGATTCGTCGATTCTGGCCGACCAACCCGAGTGGATTTGGTCGCCTAAAAAGAGTGGTGCGAAGGATCTTAAAGACCCTGGGGAATGTTATTTCCGCAAGAAGTTCACGTTAATTCGGCCGGAAGACGCAGAGATGGAATTTGCCGCCGGCGATGAATTTGAAATTTATATCAATGGTAAATTAGCTGCCCAGGGGCAATCGTTCGGTCAGTCTGCAGAAATGAATATCGCGGGTTATTTACATCCGGGTGTCAATTTAATTGCCGCACGCGTACGACACCATGATGGCGATCAAGTCGGTCTGGCGCTTCGGATCCGTGTTAAAGAAAAGGGAGAAGCTCGGTATCGCCGATTGCTAACCGACGGGTCATGGAAGACGCGCACTGCTGCGCCCCGTAACTGGAAAACAACTGCAGTTAGTGATATCGGTTGGCTGAAAGCGCAGACGCTCGGTGCCCTCAAGACAGGCTCAAGTAATCAACCGGCACAGGAAATTGTTGCCGAATCGACCACTCCCTCGCCAGTCGCAACTAATGCTGCTGATTTTGGTAAACCATTACCAGTAGATCCTGTGGACGCTGCTGCGCCATTGAGAAGTGAAACAATAATCGACGAGGAAAGCACCGCTAACGCTTCCGAGGCTACGGGGAAATCAGTTACAGAATTGGAGAGTGGCAAAGCCCAGCGAACCGCTGGCCGAAGTCAGTTTGAAATCCCCAAGGGGTTTGAGGTGGAATCTGTTCTGGCAAGTGAGGAGACCGGTTCGTTAGTGGCCAT
>JAPOIJ010000071.1 GCA_029979005.1 Planctomycetota bacterium
GAATCGGATTGATGAAGTGCGTGCACTCGGTTACGACGAACCCTTTGTTCGATTTTGGCACTTCTATTTGTGCTATTGTGAAGCCGCGTTCGCCGAACGCAGGGTGCACAACATTCACATCATGTATTGCAAACCAAAATGTAAAATTGATCCCGTGAACGACTTCGGACAACCTTTGCGGGCGAGTATCTCTGAGGATGCTGATACCGCAGAATGCTCCATCGCACCGCAACCATTTATAAGTGGTAAATTGAGCCTCTGACCACGAGTTTGATCTTACCTAACGCTTGTAATTGCCAGAGGAGCATTTGGATTCAACTGCTTCACACACTCATCCAAAAATCAGGAAGAAAAATGCAAGCCCGGTCGTCCATTTCAATTTACCAATGAGCACAGTCAAAAAGCGGACGTTGGAAACGAGTATGTTTCCAAATCGTTTTTCTAATTTAAGTTGATTACGATCAAGCACTAGCTTCGGACTAGTAATTGCCGGATAGGTCCACCGATTCTGTCTGATCCGTTCCGCAGTCAGAATCAGAAGTTAAATTCTGAGACGGCAGTTACTTTTCAGCATGCGAAGCCAACGCGTCAGCGATCTGTCGAGATGCCGTGCCGTCTCCATAAGGATTTTGGGCGTCCGCCATTTTGGAATACGCAGACGGGTCACTAAGTAACCGCGCTAACTCCGACTCAATAGTCGCTTGACAAGTTCCCACTAATTTTGCGTTTCCGGCCTCAACGCCTTCCGGTCGTTCGGTAGTGTCTCGCATGACTAAAACTGGCTTACCAAATGATGGCGCCTCTTCCTGCACGCCTCCAGAATCCGTCAACACGATGTCACTCTGGTCTAACAACCAAACAAACGGCTCATACGAAAGTGGAGCGACGAGATGGATTCTTGGGTGATCCCCTAAAATGCGATTCACTGGTTCCTGCACCTTTGGATTTAGGTGGACAGGATAAATGAAATTAACGTCGTCGAATTTATCAGCTACATTCCGGATAGCACGACATATATTTTCGAAACCTTGCCCATGACTTTCTCGCCGATGTCCGGTAACTAAAACCACTCTTGCATTTTCAGTTAGCGGCTGAATCACTTGTGCAGCCTCCGGTATATTTTTAGTCACTCGTTCACGTGTCAAAAGCAAGGTGTCGATCACCGTATTGCCAGTGAGAAAAATGTCATCCGCACTGACTCCCTCGGAAAGGAGTGTCGATTCGGCATGTGGAGTTGGTGGGAAATGCAGATCAGCCATTTGACCAATCAGCCGACGATTAATTTCTTCAGGAAACGGAGAGAACTTATTACCAGTTCGCAGGCCGGCTTCGACGTGACCAATCTTAATTTGCTGGTAATGACCGACAAGCGCACCACAAAAAGCCGTGGTCGTGTCACCCTGCACCAGAATTACGTCAGGACGATCCGACTCACACACCTCGGTTAGCCCCGCAACCGCTCTGGCTGTAATCTGGCCAAGTGACTGTCCTGGCGCCATTAAATTCAGATCGTGATCAGCAACCACGCCAAAAGCGTTGAGCACTTGGTCTAACATCTCTCGATGTTGACCAGTCACGCAAACAACTGACTTAAATTCGTCTGGGCGACTCTGTAACTCAAGCACCAGCGGTACCAATTTGATGGCTTCCGGACGGGTGCCAATGATCGTCATTACCTTTTGCGGCATTTTGTTCGCTTCATTTTTACGGAGTAAGAAATTTATGTTGAGCAACAATAATAGGCCATATTTAAAATAATGCTGCCAGCTTCTTGCTCTTGGCTGACTCATTTTACCAGTTAAACCTCGCAATTTGGCTGCCAAGCCAAAAACTCGGCGCAACCCGTTGTTAAAAAGGCCATGCCCCTAAATGTCGCACTCTTGGACAAAACCAAACAATCGTTAGGTTCTCCATTGCTCGGAGATTAACAACGGCCATTGAAAGCCCCCACCTTAACCTGTTATCGTCAAGACTTTTGCGAGCTCACCCCCAACAAAAGCCCGGTGATTTAATGGCATTGATTCGAAATCTCGAACATTTCCCGAGTAAAAACCATATCAATTTTATGGCGTATTGCAGCGTTTCGCCCTTAAATCAGCCTGCCGCTGACCGATCCATTAAATTCATTAATCGACAAACAGAAGTCGGACGAGGCATGCTGTTTGAATACGTTGGCGATGATCACGTCGGCTCTCGTTTTCATAAAAACTTCGCGCAGCTCCTGAAGACATCGCCAGATAATATTTCGATGACAACCAACACATCGGAAGCAATCTCAATGGTAGCCAATGGGTACCCCTTTGAGCCCGGTGACGAGGTAATTAGCTATATCAACGAGTACCCGGCCAATCATTACCCCTGGGTTTTGCAAGCGAAAAAACGAGGGGTTCATCTCACCTTATTATCTGATGTAGCGCCCCCTCAGGAAGAGAGACCTTACTGCGGCGCAATCCCCGAGGCGATGGCAAAGGGCTGGTCGTTCGACGAACTACAATCTCGAATCACGCCGCGAACCAAAGTGATCGCGGTAAGTCACGTCCAGTTCACTAACGGCTTCGCTGCTAATCTTGAGCAACTAGGGCAACTCTGTAAATCCCATGGAATCGATCTAGTCATCGACGCCGCCCAAGGCCTCGGATGTCTACCGATTTATCCAGAACAATATGGAATTTCTTGTATCGCGTCGGCCGGTTGGAAATGGTTATTAGGTCCGACGGGCACCGGGGTGATGTACACGAGTCCAGAGTTTCGAGACAAAATCGAGATCACAATGACCGGGGCAGATCAAATGAAGCAGGATACTGAATATTTGGATCACACCTGGAATCCTCACACGTGTGGCCGAAAATTTGAATACTCAACCGTCTCCTACGGTTTACTGGACGGACTTTCCAGCGGTATTGAAAAGGTGTTTCTACCTAACTCAGTCGAATCGATTCGGGACCATAACTTTGAAATGCAAGAATTAGCGCTTCAACATTTAGATTTTTCAAAATACCAACCAGTCGTTCATATCCCGGCTCACCGATCTGGCATTCTGGCGCTGATTCCCAAACTTTCGACAGCCAACCAAATCTCTACGACTCTGGATCAGCAAAATATTATCGTCACTCCTAGAGACGGCTACCTGAGATTTGCTCCCCATCTGTGCTCCACCGAAGACGAAATCATTCGGGCAGTCGATGCTCTTAATGCAATTCAATAAACCGGTCTTGTTCGCTCGTTGACCACAGAGCAAAGAAGCAGCACATTGATGGTCAGGGGGGTTATTTAATACAACTACCCAGGCCAAAAAAAACGCCGCGTGTAAGCGGCGTTGTCTCGATCAAATTGTTCAAC
Source organism: Planctomycetota bacterium (assembly GCA_029979005.1). Taxonomy (GTDB): domain Bacteria; phylum Planctomycetota; class Planctomycetia; order Pirellulales; family Pirellulaceae; genus Mariniblastus. Next base: position 3,340 of record JAPOIJ010000071.1, read on the forward strand.
AGTCGGTATTAGCGAGGCTTGATTTCTCGATTCGGCCGACTGAATCCAATTGCTTCTAAAGACTTGAAGACCTCTTCGAGAGTCTTTTCACCGAAATTTGAAATACTCAATAGCTCAGCGCGACTTGTATTGAGCAAGTCGCGAACATTGAAGATGCCTTTCTCTTCGAGGCAGTTGGTGGTTCTTACCGTCAGCCCAATTTCAGCGGTGCTCAGGTCTAATTTTTCTATTAGCTTCTTTCTGTTCTCTTCGGTCTCACTGACCCTAATTCGTGTCTTTGCCATCGGGGTTCCCTCCCAAAAATGAATGTTTTCCAGCCAACTGTGGTCGCCTCCAATTCGCGGTGGCAGATCAAATTCAATAGACCACATCAGCATTTATTTCGCGCAAGGTACCGTCGCGCCAGTTGCCTTCGCTTCCACAGAATATAACATATCAATCTCAAAGCAGAATCATGGCAAACCTAAAATCTGCCAAAACCCAAAACTGCTAGCACTAGCCACCGAAGGATCACGCGGCATGCCCTCTTTTTCACCCAATGATATTTTATCACCTCTCAATGCGCAACAGAGGTTGGCAGTGCAACAAATTGAAGGCCCTCTACTGATCCTTGCCGGTCCTGGCAGTGGAAAAACGCGTGTCATCACTCATCGTATCGCTTACATGATCGAGCAGGGAATCCCATCGCAAAGCATCGTCGCGCTGACCTTTACCAACAAAGCGGCGGATGAGATGCGAAATCGACTCCAGCAATTAGCTCCCAACAATCGAACCTGGACCGGAACCTTTCACCGCTTTTGCTCTCGATTGCTTCGCCAGCACGCCGAACTAATTGGGCTCCAACAGAATTTTACCATCTATGACGCCGGTGATTCCAAAAAAGTGATGAAGCAGGCGATCGAAAATGTCAAAGTCGATCTGAAACATTACTCCGCTGATAAACTCGCCAACCATGTCAGTAATGTCAAAAACAATGGGATCACGGCGGAACATTTTATTCCGCGCCCCGGTCATGCACTCGACACAATTATTGGCAAAGTCTATCCCGAATACCAAAAACTGTTAAAGGTAGCCAACGGAGTCGATTTCGATGACCTGCTCCTCCACGCGGTCGACTTGCTAAAACTCTCTCCAGAATTGAGAGAAACGCTGGACCGAGCCTTTGCCTACATGATGGTCGATGAGTATCAAGATACGAATCTCACCCAATACCAATTAATCAGAATGTTAAACCATTCGTTAAAAAATCTGGCGGTCACGGGCGATCCCGATCAATCAATTTATGGTTGGCGAGGCGCGAACATTAATAATATTTTAGAGTTCGAGAAAGACTATCCCGGAGTTAATATCGTTCGCCTTGAGCAAAACTACCGGAGCACGCCAACGATTCTTCGCGTTGCGGATCAATTAATTGCCAATAATGTGCGACGCAAAAAGAAAGAATTGCGTACAGAGAATCCGGAGGGGGAAGCGGTTCGATTAGTCACATTCCCGTCGCCCCGCGATGAATCAATGGATATCGCAGACACAATTCAACTCGGAATCGAATCGGGAAAACATCGCGCGAAAGACTACGCCGTCCTTTATCGTGCTAACTGGTTATCTCGGTCTGTCGAACACGCTCTCCGGTCCGCCGGTCTGCCCTACCAAATCATTAACGGCCACGAGTTCTACCAAAGAAAAGAGATCAAGGACATCCTCGGCTATTTGCACCTGCTCAATAATCCTCGAGACAATGTTGCCTTCGAAAGAGTCGTGAACACACCTCCCAGAAAAATTGGAAAAGTTACTTTGGGCAGGCTGCGCCGATGGGCACAGGATAACAACAGTTCGATGCTGGACGCGGCTCGCAACTGCGACCAGATAGACACTATCTCCAAGGCGCCTACTTCAAAACTGATCCAGTTTGTTGCCATGTTTGATCGACTCTCCTACATGCCAACCGATGAAATCGAACCCGTGATTCGAGCCGTTTTGGAAGAAACCGATTACCGTAATTGGCTCACACTTGATGGAAGCGAGGAGGGATACGAACGAGCCAGCAATGTCGACGAACTTGTTGTTGCCTGCGAAGAGTTTGATCGGGATCGTCCGACCGATGGTGGTCTCGAAGCCTACTTGGAGCAGGCGGCATTGGTTTCTGATACCGACGTCTGGGAGGCCAAGTCCGACCGAGTAACCTTGATGACGCTCCACGCTGCCAAAGGACTGGAGTTCCCCAACGTCTACATTGTCGGACTCGAAGATGGCATCTTACCTCACGAACGCAGTTCAACCGACGATGACCAAATTGAAGAGGAACGCCGCCTGCTATTCGTGGGAATCACCCGGGCCGAAAAATATCTACAAATCAGCCGCTGTGTCAATCGGTTTCGCCGAGGTAGTTTTTGGCCCGCCATCGCGAGTCGATTTTTGATGGAATTACCGCGCGAGGAAATGCATGTCTTCGAACCGGCGGGAACCAACTATGACGAAGACTCGGTTGCCGATTCTATTAGCCAAATTGATCCGTGGATGCATGACGGTCTACCAGCCATTGACATCAATGACGATTCTGAGCCAGAAATCGTTAGCGAATTTGATGAGGGTGAATCAAACTCTGTTTCGTCACCGCAGCCCCATCAAAATTCGCGTACTAATCCTCTTTCCGGAATTTCGTTGAAAATTCAAACAGGTGCACAGCTAGCCGAGAAACAAGCTGCAATGCCACCGCAGATCCGTCTCCACCCAGATCGGTTCGAAACAGGAATGAAGGTTCAGCATCCTGAATACGGAGTTGGGAGCATTGTTCAACTGACGGGACAGGGACAAAAACGCACAGCGACGATTCATTTTGAAAATCTCGGAAATAAACGATTCCGATTGTCTTTCACTAACCTAAGTATTTTGGATTGAAATTGTTGGTGGTTTCTATCGATTGATCGACTGCTGAAATTCCTGACTTGCTTAATGACACGACGGCCTCACACCGCCATACTGTAACTTCCTTGATTTTGAACGAAACTGGTTAGGCCGCTCCGCGGCACAGGCAACTTTGTTTTTCTCAGGGTTAATCGACAGTTCAGTTTGTAGGCTTGCTTCCATGAACGAGAATTTAGCACCGGCAACAGCAGCGCCTTCGGAAACGCCATTTCTCCAGGCATTGTCGCCTTTCCTGCTGTTAGCATTTCTGATCATTTACGGACTGATCATTCGTCCACTCACTCTTCAACTCCCTCCCCTGCCTCTTGAGTTGATCTTTATCTTGTCCGCATCAGGCTTGGTCACCCAACTCCTGCTTACCGGGCATCACTGGCAAGATATCCAGGCTTCGATCGTAAAAAAATTCCAATGTGCCATCCCGGCGTTCATGATTCTGTTCTGTATTGGCCTAATTATTGCCAGCTGGATAATCAGTGGAACCATTCCAATGTTGGTTTACTGGGGTCTCAAGCTGATTAACCCAAATTATCTCTACCTGATTGCGTTCGCCGCCCCCGTGATTTTTTCGACACTGACGGGAACCAGTTGGGGATCAGTAGGAACAATTGGCGTTGTACTTATTGGAATCGCCTCCGCGCTGGACGCAAACCTGGGCATAACTGCAGGCGCGATCATCGGCGGCGCGTATTTTGGCGACAAACTTTCGCCGCTGTCCGATACCACGAACCTCGCAGCGCTTGCCGCTGAAGTTGACCTCCACAGTCACATCCGATCAATGCTATGGACGACCTTGCCTTCCGCGTTCGTCGCCGCAGCGATTTATTACGCGATGGGAATATATTACCCACCAAAAATGCAAGCCGTTGGATTCGGTGAAGTTCAGTCATTACTCGATCAAATCTCTTCTATTTTTAATTTCTCTTGGCTAATTTTAGCGCCGGCAATGCTGGTTCTCGCGGGCAGTATATTCAGATTGCCCACGGTTCCAATTCTAATTGCCTCGGTAATTTCAGCCTCAATAGTGGCGATCCTATTCCAACCGTTCACCTTGACTGACGTTATCACAACACTTCACCAAGGATTTAATTTGGAAAATCTAATTCCCAACGCACAGCACACTTCAGAAATCACCGGCCTCCTCAATCGAGGAGGGCTTTACGCTCTCAACGAACCGATCATCATTGCCTTCATGGTTTTCATCTTCATCGGTGCCACGGACAAAATTGATGCGATGCCTACGGTCGTTAACCGTTTGATGAAAGTCGTAAAATCACCGCGCGGGACGGTTTTGGCAAGTCTCTTCGCAACAGGAATTACGAATGCAATGACGTCCAATCAATTTGCAACCAGCTTTATCGTTGGAGATGCTTTCAAAAGCAAATACGACCAGCAAAAGGTTCCTCGAAAGGTTCTCTCTCGATCATTAGAGGATACAGGTACCATGTTAGAGTCGCTGGTACCTTGGCACACATCGGCGATCTACATGGTTGTTACTCTAGGCGTACCGCTTAGCGAGTACTGGCACTGGCAATGCCTGTCGCTGTGCAACATTTTGGTTGCCGCCATACTCGCGATTACAGGGATCGGTTGCTTCTACCCTTCCCAAACCGGTCTCGACCGACCTACCCCCGACTAGCGAAATTTATCCGAGCCAATTAAGAGGCTTGGTCAGCATCGTCAATATTAAATTGCTCCGCCCGTTCAACTACCTTCCCCGTTTCTTTACAGGTCCGGTTTTCAACTGGACCATTCCAAAAATCATCCATAATTTTATGGAGATCTTCATCAATATGCTGAAGGCGAAATTCAGCCTGATAAACAAGATGCTCATCATCAGGACAGTACCACCTCAACTGATCCTGTGTCCCCTCAGGGCGGGGAAACTCAACGATTAACCCCAACGTACCGGCTGGCCGCTGAGGGCGGTGGGGAACGTGCCGTGGAAGCAAGAACATCTCGCCTTCTCGAATGACAACATCATGGGGAGGTGTACCATCTAGCGGCCGAACGCGAACCGCAATATCCCCTTTCAATTGGTAGAACAATTCTTCCGTTGGATTAACGTGATAGTCGTTGCGGGTGTTTGGTCCTTTACTGACGAAAACGATCACATCGTCGGCCTCTTTAAAAAACTGCTTATTCATCACAGGTTTTTTAAAAACATGATCGTTATCGGCAATCCACTTCATTAGATTAAATGGCTTTTGCATGAGCAAAACTCTTTTCAAAGGTGTTAAAAAATTGCCTTAGCGAAAACAGATGCACGCCAAGTAAAAATAAAAATCAACTATCAAAAGAACAAAAAGAGGAATGCCTTGAGTCTAATAAATTCGGATACATTTGCCAGTTCCCGTCCCTAGGTTTCACATCGTGAAAAATCACTCTACCCCGGCCCTCTGCTCCGACTCTCACCCAATCCTGGCGATCTGGCGGAAAAGTTGAAAGATTGTGACCGGCCATGCTCTGTAGTCCGTTACTAACAGAACTCATTTAGCCATGATTTCGGTTAGGTGCCCATTGAGCAACCGAAAAGGAAATAAGAGCTCCGGCTAATTCAACCGCTAACAGGATGTAGATGATCCGTTTCGGCTGGCCATCGATCGCCAACGAAAATAATCGGGCAATTGAGTAGCCCGAAAAAACGAGCCCAACACAAATTAGACCAAGTCTAATCAGGTTCCGTTGCCGGGCACACCAAACCAGAAAAACACCTAAACCAAAAATACATCCACCATAATCAGCACGGATATCCGCAAAAGCGGTCGGTGATTCAAATTTAACTTCGACTCCAGCCAAGATCTCGGTTGGCCAAATCATTAGAGCGATGCCGAGTCCCACGAACACTAACGAAGCGATCCACAATGCGACAACCGCAAGTCTTTCTTTTCCACTTAATTCGGCATCCATCATTTATCCTAAATTTTCAATACTTTATTCGATTATCTGACGCGACTGGACAATTATTCCAAACTAATTATCCCAAACTCTAACTGACTGGGAACCACACTGGACTCGCTAAGTCAGTTGTAGTGCTGAGGTGCTCGCTCTTGCGACCATTCACAATCTACTCTCACCGAAACAGAGACGAGGCCATTGCTCCGTCCCGCGCCCTATGACAAGATAAACTGCTGTACATGCGACTATTTAACGAAAGAGAATAAGATGATCCTTGGAGCACATATGTCGATTGCGGGCGGTTATTACAAGGCCGTCAATGCCGCAAACAAAGCCGGCTGTGATTGTGTCCAGGTGTTCACTAAAAATAACAATCAATGGCGAGCAAAACCAATCACCGATGATGATGCCGCGCGGTTTACGGACGCGATGCAAGAACACTCAATCGCTACTTCGCTCTCGCACGCCTCCTACTTGATCAATTTAGCAAGCCCAAAAGAAGACCTAAGAACCAAAAGCATCGATGCAATGGTTGTGGAACTGGAGCGTGCCCATCAACTGGGGATCCCGCACGTCGTGTTTCATCCCGGATCCTTTACAACCAGCAGTGAGCAGGAAGGCCTTGATGCCATTGTTGACTCGCTTAATACGATCCTTCAGCAGACCGAGGGACTCACCAGCAGCCCGTTACTAGAAAACACGGCAGGCCAAGGTAGCAACCTCGGTTGGAAATTTGAACATTTGGCCTACATTATCGAATCAGCATCCGAATCGGAGAGATTGGGTGTTTGTATCGACACATGTCACACTTTTGCCGCAGGTCATCCGCTAGGATCTCCGGAGGATTACGCTTCGACCACCAAAGCAATGGACCAGACCTTTGGATTAGCAAAAATCAAAGCATTCCACCTCAACGATAGCAAAAAAGAATTCGGCTCGAAAAAGGACCGCCACGAACATATCGGGGAAGGTGAAATGGGAATCGAACCTTTTGTAAATTTAATCAACGATCCACGCTTCGAAAAAATCCCCATGTACCTCGAGACAGAAAAAGGAGAACGGGATGGAGTCGACATGGACGTCATGAATCTAACGACCTTGAGAAACCTTAAGTCGTAGACGCAGAACGACATTCTAACGGCGAACCTGGATATCGTGGTGAGTATGTGTCTTGATGTACCAGTTTTTCCACTGCTCTGCATTAAAGCCAAAATCCTGATCAGAAACTTTCTTCAATGCGTCGACGACGTCTTTGTTGTTAAATGATTTCATCACAGGCTTTTGATCACCACCCATGTTAAGCCCGTTTACATTCCCATCGCTTCCCACACCAGCGTTAATCCGACCGGACTGTCCACCCGGTTTTACCATATGCGACGTCACAAGGGCTGCCGTCAAAGCCAAAGTCGCCGATTCGTTACCAAGTTCTCCGATACCGAAAGCAGCACGATTGACATAGGCATTTGATTTAGACGATAGGTACGTCGCGAGAACCCCTACCGCAGCACCGGCGTCATAATGATCTTGACCGAGCAAGGCCAGCGCAGATTCGCGTGTTCCTACAACTTCTTCCTCGACCGCAAACACACACAGCGCGTTGAGCGCAACGCGGGTTGGCACTCGCCCAATTGCCTTTACATATTCGGCACGAATCGCCGGATTTGGCTCCTCCCGGGCAGCCTCAAAAACAATGACCACGCCGAGCGGATCACAAATCTTGTGCAATTCTTCACGTAGAACCGCAGGATTCAAACGACCCTTGGCGAGCTCTTTCTTCCATATACGAAAGGCCGTTTTTCGCTGACCCTTGATGGCCTCAATCTCTTCAAATCCTTTATCGATCTCACGCTGAAGAACGGGTGACCATCCGGTTCCTCGCTTTTCATAACCAAGCGTCTTTTGGTAGAGCTTTTCAGGGACCCATCGATTTTGCTCCTTAATGAAATCAAAACCGAGTTTTCGCTTGGCGGTCGTATCATCCGGGTCTAGTTCGACGATACGCTCAAGATGAAATTGACGCTGGTCCTGAAACCGAATCCGTCCTTGTGGTTGATCCCCACACCACTCATACAATTCCCAGTGCGATGCGGGGTCGTCTTTGATAGTCTCGATGTATTCATTGTAGTTGCGGTCAATTTCATCAACCCTGCGGATCTTGCCCTGATAAACCATCTTGGCAACATCAATCTTGATGACTCCCCCATCTACAGGCTTAAAAACGACAATTTTTCTTCCGTCTTCAACACCTTCCGACACAACGGTTCCGTAGAGTTTTGCTTTCGATCGAAGGACAATCGTGTCGCGAATCTTCAAAGACTCACGATCAAAATCCTGCTCTTGTGAGAACAGCGACCCCGAAGTCCACGCAGACGTGAGTAACAGCAGAACAAATAACCTAGCCGGTTGATTTTTGAGCTTCATAATTGTTGACTTCATATTTGTTCGCGAGGTGGCGATCTGTCTGGTTAATTTTACGAATAAACTCGGCAGAGTCCAATTCATTTCGATCCGTTAAACCATCAGTCGTCTCAGTTTGTGGTCGATTGTGACCAACCGGCACAATTTGAAATCCTGACTCAACTTTCGTATTATCGTCGCATCAGGAACCGGAAAACCACGGACGTTACCTAATTCATTGAAAAATTAAGGGAAAAGTGGGGCGATTGACGAAAACGCCCCGATTTAAAGAAGCGACTTGGAACCAATCATTTTTTTTACTTAATTTCTCAATCTAATTTTCGAATCCTCCTCGACCGCTGGAAAACGCTATGGCAAAAATTTCGATGTCACAAATGGCCAAACTTTTCCACCGACTGGCAACGACGTATACGGCGGGCATCGATCTCCGAGCCGCTTACGCCCTCGAAGAAAAAACTGGTAATTCCAAATACCGGTCCAATGCCCAGGCAATCAACCGACAACTTGGAGAGGGCAAGTCGCTCGCCGAGTCCATGGACAATCTCGACGGCTATTTCCCCAGCCTAGCGGTCTCCGTGGTAAAAGCAGGCGAACGCGGCGGAAGACTGGAAGAGTCGTTCGCAAGATTAAGCCAACATTATTCGGCGCTCGTGGCATTCCGAAACAAATTCCTCGCTTCGATCGCATGGCCCCTGTTTGAACTAACCTTCGCGATACTCATCGTCGGTTTATTTATCTACCTGTGCGACAGCCTCTATAGCGCGATGGGCATGAAGGTGATTGACTGGTTCGGGATGGGAAGCACCCTAAAAAACGTCGCCGCATACTTCGTACTGGTTTTTTTATTCTTTTCCATCGCAGCTTTAGTATGCATAGGCTCGGTTCGCGGTTGGTTTGGAACCATACCCCTGCGGATTGCGATGCGTATTCCACTTATCGGAAAGACAATTCAGTGCCTTGCGCTCTCTCGATTTGCATGGACATTATCAGTCGCCGAAAACGCGGGAATGAACGCGATCGAGACAGCCCAACTCGCACTTCGCTCAACCGAAAATTTTTATTACACCTCCCTCGAACCTGTCGTTTGCCATAATCTTCAACAAGGCCACCAGTTCTACCAAACGTTTAATGCTACCGATTCGTTTCCGGAAGAACTGATCACTTTTATTAAGAACGGAGAAATTTCGGGTGAGTTGGCAGAGTCAATGAATCGAGCCTCCGCAGAGTTGCAAGCGAAAGCTGAAATCAATCTTAAAGCAATTAGTGTGATCGGTTTCGTGATGACCATGATGCTCGTTGGAGCACTGGTTCTCGCAATTCTTATTTTTGCGATGCAGGCTTATCTGAATATTCTCAATAATGCCGGAAACATCTAGTTCAACCAATTTCACTCATTTAAATTATTTCATTAATTGCGGTAACGATCCAAATTAAATATTATCACACCCTCCGCAGTATGCTGCTTTTCCGTTCCCAAGTTTCCAAAACACATTGAGTCTTACTGATGCACTCATTTTCGGACTGCCAACTCGAACTGAATTCTCGATGTGACCTCTCGAAGATTCCTACCAAAATTCCAGATGGAAAATTTACTAAGAAGTCTGCCTATCGCAGAATTGAAGAAAATGTTGAGGTTATGGCCGACCTCGCAAAGCGTCTGTACGCCGAAAATCGGCGTTCAATTTTATTGGTGCTTCAGGGAATGGATACCGCGGGTAAAGATGGCACAATTCGCGCAGTCATGCGTGGCATGAATCCCACCAGCTGCCAGGTCAGTTCCTTTAAGAAACCAAGCGAAGAAGAACTCGACCATGATTTCTTATGGAGAATTCACCAGCGCGTACCTCGGCGCGGGAATATTGGAATCTTCAATCGCTCTCATTATGAAGACATCCTAGTCGTAAGAGTTCACAATCTTGTACCCGAGTCCGTTTGGAGCAAACGCTACGACACCATCAATGCGTTTGAAAAACTACTGCATGACAGTGGAACCACGGTGGTGAAATGCTTCTTGCATATCAGCAAAGAAACCCAACGGGAAAGGTTACAAGCTCGCGTAGATGATCCCGCTAAACATTGGAAATTTAATTTAGGCGATCTTGAAGAACGAAAGCTTTGGGACGATTACCAACTCGCCTATCAAGCCGCCTTAGAACAATGCAATACCGCACACGCGCCCTGGCACATCATTCCCTCCGACAAAAAATGGGCTAGGAATCTAATCGTCAGTGAGGTACTCCGCGCTACGATGGAAGGACTGGATCCGAAATTCCCCTCTCCTGAATCCGACTACACTGGGATCTCGATTAGTTAAATGGTACTTAAACGCGCAATTGCCGAAGGCATCGGTACATTTCTTCTCGTTTTCGCTGGAACCGGCGCAATCCTTTTGTTGGAAGGTGGGGAGATAAGCTGGTTAACTGACGTTGGAATCGGTTTGGCTTTCGGGGTTACCGTGTCTCTGGTCATTCTTGCGATTGGAAATTATTCAGGAGCCCACATCAATCCCGCGGTAACCCTTGGACTTTGGTGCGACAAACAAATTTCCTTTACCCATGTTTTTCCGTACATCCTTAGCCAATGCCTTGGAGCGATCGCTGCAAGTTATACGTTGACTTTGCTCGTTCGCGATCACTCAACGTACGGCGGAACCGAGTCACATTTAGAGACATGGCAAATATTTGCAATCGAATTTTGTATTACGGCTATCTTGATGTTCGTCATTCTCCGGGTGACAAAACTCAGCGGCATCTTGATCCCCGCATTGGCAATTGGGGGGACGGTTGCCATTCACGCATCCGCCATCGGCCCGTTCACGGGTGCCTCGATGAATCCGGCGAGAACCCTTGGCCCGGCATTGGTAAGCGGTCAGTCTGATCAGCTTGGGATCTATGTTTGTGCAACGATTCTTGGAAGTTTATTTGCCGCTTGGCTGAACCGAACACTTTTCAAGTCGGAAACGGAGCACTCTGAGGCAGGGTAACGCTAATAATCTTTTTAAAAACCCACCGACCCAGGACGCATCCGTTCGTTTCAATTGTCCTCAGCACCTTCAGAATTATCGAGCTCGTTTGAGTTGTATAAGTCCAACCATTTGTCTAATTCTGGATGTTCTTGATGCGCTGTAACCTTCGCTTGAAAAGCATCCGCAAACGCTAACAACCGTTCATCGTCGTTTAGGTGTCCGCTGAGAATCACTGGCGTGGGCGTACGTACCGAATTTCGCTCACGATAACCGATTGGCATGACAACCGATGGATGCCCGGTGAAGTTTGTTTGGACTAGATCATTTAAGTTGATGATAAAATCAACACCTGAAATCGCATGATTAAATTCTGAAATCAGAAGTGATCTGGCGCGTTGAACCCGCACATAATCTACCGCCGAAACATATTGTGCTGCCCGAAAGTTTTGCTCCCAGCGATTAAAACCTTCCATGTCATTCTCACGGATCATACCGTCAAAAACGGTTGAGGCTTCCACATCAATTATCGAAAACATCGCCGAAAATGGAAGCGAACGGGGCAAACTCAATTCGACTAATTCACAGCCCATCGACTTTAAAATTTGCAGATCCTTGCGATCACTATCGGGCGTGTTCCGACGCTTTGCATATCCAATTTTCAATTTTTTAAGCGACTGTTTTGAAGGCCATTGAAAGGGATAACTACCGGCTGTGCTGTCCCTGTTGTCGCGGCCATGAATTGCATTAAAAATCAGAGCGCAATCTTCAATCGATCGGGCGATTGGCCCTATTTTATCAAGTGACCAACACAGTGGCATGCAACGATCCCGGCTAACACGTCCAAAGGTCGGCCGCAGTGCCGACGCGCCACAGCGAACCGACGGAGAAATAATGCTGCCAAGCGTTTCAGAGCCCAACGCAAACCCGACTAAACCAGCCACGACCGCACTAGCCGATCCGGCAGAAGAACCACTTGAACCAATCCTGGGATTCCACGGAGACCGGGTCATTCCTCCAAACCATTTATCTCCCATCGCAATTGCACCGAGTGACAATTTCGCGACCAACACAGCCCCCGCTTCCTCGAGCCGCGATGCCACGGTCGCTGTCCCTTCCAATTCGCGGTCTTTAAATTGAGGCAAGCCCCACGTTGTTGGATATCCTTCCACTGCAATTAAGTCTTTCGCTCCCCAGGGAATCCCATGCAATGGCCCTCGATACCAGCCCTTGGAAATTTCAGAATCCGCTCTGGCGGCTTGCTGTAAAGCCAGCTTCTCAGTCAGAGTGACTACGTTTCGCAGCATGGCGCCATATTTTTTTAAACGACGAAGATAAATTTTCGTTAGTTCCAGACTGGAGATCTTTTGAGTTCTAATCAGCCATGCCAATTGATGCACGGGAAGAAACGCAATCTGCTCCTCAGATTTTGGCAATTCGATCACAACCGATTGTCGAGTTTCGCTCGTTCGATCCAGTTCGGCACGTTGAATCGTGGAAACCGTCGGCGCGAATTGAATCGCCATCGGCGTGTTGTAAGACAATTTAACCTGCCTCAGTTGTTCCATCGCCTCACCAGTCCGCGAAACACTACTTAAAATCTCATTTCGCTCATCGTCGGTTAACTCGACACCCGTGATCCACTCCGCCTGCCGAATTGATTCGATACTTATTTCATTCGAGGAAACCATTGCACCGGCAACCGACCGCTGAAAAAGCGCGGTTCCAATTCCGGTACTCGCAATCGATGCCAACAATGCTCGGCGATTAAGCATAATTATTTCGTCCTAGAAAAAAAGACAATGACGTTCATCCTCATCCCGATCGTGTCGGCAGGTCAATCACCGCCGTAACAGAATCCAGACATGCAGGTGTTTAATACAAAATTTCAGTTCAAAACTTCGATTAACTCAGTCAAGCAATGTACAAAGGGAATCTCCTTAGTTGCTGCCTCTTCCGGTGTGTGAGAATAGCCAATCACTTGCATTCCAGCCGCAAGGCCTGCATCAATCCCAGCTTGGCTATCTTCAATCACGACGCAACGCGAAGCGTCAACCTTAAGCCTGTCTGCCGCGTATAAAAACAGATCTGGCTCCGGTTTCCAGACATTAATATCATAAGCACTGAACGTCGTTTCCGACGTGAAAAACTGACTTAAACCGGTCGTTGTCAGGTTAATCTCAATTTTGGCTTGGGGAGCGTTGGAGGCCACACAGAACTGGCGTTCAAGGGAACCCAGCAATTCATGTGCACCACTGATTACGGTTAATTCTTTACGTAACGCTGACGCCTGCCTCGCCCGAAATTCTTCAGAAAACGTGACTGGCAATTCCGAATTCATCCACGACTCAAGCACTGCCATGATTGCCGGCATATCCCGACCGACGAAGAGGGGTAACGCATCTTCATAGCTCAACTCTAAACCGAATTCTTTCACAAAGTCGATCAACACCTTTACCGTGATTGGTTCGCTATCAACCAGGGTGCCATCGCAATCAAAAATAATTGTATCGAATTCGCGTTCTAACATTTCTCACTGCTATTTACGGATCTGAAATTCCCTCGACTGGGCTGGCTGGAGTAACTCAAGCATACAATCACAAGGCAAAAGAAAAAGCCTCCTGCCTCAATTCCGTTCAACGAAAGGAAGCATGGAAGCTGATGTGGTTTGACTCACCCTCAGAGCAATTCGAAATTCTACTCAGGCTTTGTCCACTTTGGTTTAATCATCATCATCATCCGATACTCGGTCTCTAAGGGCTTAAGGGGTTCTAAGCCCTCGCCTTTGGGAACTGGCTTAGACTTTTCTTTGCGGGTGAAAACCGGATCAATAAACACCGTCTGTCCATCGTCCACGAGTGTGGAGAAATGCACCTGTTTCAATTTCTGCTCCGGCACCTGTACCGTGACCGACGACGACGCTTCTTTCGACCCCGCCAGAGGCCCTTCCTGCTTTGAATCCGAATAGCCGAACGTCTCAACCGAAGCAATATCCGACAGAGCGAGATCGGCATTCAATCGGATTTTTCCTTCATCACCACTTAGCCGAAACTTGAAAAGATTACCTTGCTCTACAATTTGAACAATCGGTTGATGCGCTACTGAGAATTTGCCTTCGACGCGATTGACACCTACGACGAACGGCCGTGACTCAGCCACTGAAATCGCTGAAGCCACACCGGGCATCACAACAACGCTTGGGCCTTTAACTATTTCACAATCCGTTTTCGCAGAAAAATCTTCCAGCAGGCGTTCAACTCCCTGGTCATTTAATCGCCCCATAAACGTTGGGTATACCTTGGTCTTTGTTTCCGTTGACATCACAAACGTTCCCGCTGGTACACCCGCTTGTTGACGCGATTCCATCTCATCACGGTACGTAGCCGAAGTAGCAAACGCCGTCGCCTGCGGAATACGATTACTAAACGCCAGGAATGAGCCGGGAATCAGGAATGGCTTATACTCTTCCGACTTGTTCACGGGTAATTTAAGAAAATGAGTTTCGATCGTCAGACGACGTTTTCCATTTTCGATAAACATCAGGTTCATTGGAAGCGCATCGAAGAATAACTGGCTTGCAGTGATTCGATAAACATCGTCGCCGACAATCGAATAGGCTGCCTCTGCTCCCACCACTCGTTTCGCCGAAGGATCAAGAATCGGAGACATCTTGAGTGTTGCGACAGTCGTTGCAAACGCTTCGTCGAGACTGCAACCTTTAAACTTTGCGTACCTCTGTAGCGTCCGCTTAAGATTGACTTCTCGCGTAACCAAAAACAGCGAATTGGGATGAGACGTGGCATGGGCCGAAGGGGTACCGGTTAAGACACCACCCGAATTGGACAGTGTTTGCATTTGGCTCATTTGTTCGACCAGTGGCCCCGAAAATGAAAACTGCGACAACGGGGACGGCTCTACGGTCTTGGGCTTGGCTGGCGCCTGATCATATTGGCTCGGTTGAAGCTGCGCGACGCACGCTACATTTCCCACGACAAAGACACTCACCAGTGCGCCAAGAAGCGCTAAAGTGAATCCAATTCCACACCTTGCTTCCCTTCTCATCACAATTCTCCATTGAAAGATTTGAATCCCGATTCAAAAGTTCTAATCCATCGGTTCAAAATCCACCAAGACCAATATTTGCGGAGAAAATGCCGTTTTATTGGATTTGCCGGCCCTAATTTTTGATTCGTTTTGCTTTACCAACTCCGCCGAGACGTAGTATTTAGGTTTTTTGGAAATGCCAATACGGCCGTCTTGTTAAGGATTTGCCCTGTCAGCGACTAAATAACGAGTGAAACCAAACATTCTGAGTCAATTTTGGGGTGTTTTATGCTTGCGGCGACGGGAAATGCCGAGAATAGGACTAACGTGGAAAGATGTCGGGAAAAACCGAGTAAAACTGTTCAAAAGCCCTTACGATTTCGAGTGGTATCGTTTACCATTTTGCCTGCTAGACGTCGTAAGAACGCCAGCTCAAATTGATATTCTGTTCCGGCAGTGGTTAACCTCATGCCGGATTTTTCTTTATAGCCCTGCAATTTATGTTCGACTCACTACAAGACGGCCTCAAAGGTGCATTCAAGTCGCTTCGCGGTAAAGGCAAGCTGACCGAATCCAACATGCGCGAGGGTCTTAAGCTGGTCGAAACTTCCCTACTCGAAGCGGACGTCAGCATCGATGTGACCCGCTCATTCATGGGGAGCGTCACCGAGAAAGCCCTTGGTGAAAAGGTATTGCTGGCACTCGATCCTTCCGAGCAGTTGGTCAAAGTCGTTTACGATGAATTGACTGACCTACTTGGCCCGGTCGATGACGATCTTCGTCTCGATCAAGAAGTCAACATCATTATGATGTGCGGTCTCCAGGGTTCTGGAAAGACGACCACTTGCGGTAAGCTCGCCAAATTATTGCAACGAGACGCCAAGATAACACCGCTGCTTTGTGCAGCAGATCTCCAGCGTCCAGCAGCGATTGACCAGCTTCACGTGCTCGGCGACAGTTTGGGCGTTCCAGTCTACAGCAACAAAGAAGAGAGTGACCCGGTAAAGGTCTGCCAGGAAGCGGTTGCTCAGGCGAAGGCCAACAAAAACCAAGTGGTTATTCTCGATACCGCGGGACGCCTTGCTATCGATGAAGTCCTGATGGAACAGCTCAAGACGATCGATCGAAAGGTTCAACCGCATCACGTCTTCCTCGTCGTAGACGGAATGACCGGGCAGGATGCAGTTAAAAGTGCCGGCGCCTTCCACAAAGCGTTAGAGCTAAACGGCGTTGTGATGACCAAACTCGATGGCGACGCACGTGGTGGTGCCTTGCTGTCGGTGAAACACGTGACAGGCGTTCCGATTCGTTTCCTCGGCACCGGTGAACACCTCGATGATCTTGAGATATTCCGTCCCGAAGGAATGGCCAGCCGAATCCTCGGAATGGGCGACATGGTCGCTTTGGCCCAACAAGCTCAAAATTTGGTCGACGAAGAAGAGCAAAAGCGAATGCAGGAGGCCCTCGAGAAAGGGCAATTCACACTCGATGACTTCCGAAACCACATGCAGAAAATGGCCAAACCGGGCCTGATGCAAAAAATGATGGGCCTCCTTCCAGGAATGCCCAACATGCGTGAAATCAACGACATGATGAGTCAAGGCGATACGTCGAAGCAGATCCGGCAGATGGTCGGAATCATCGATAGTATGACGCCTCGCGAACGGAAAAACCCGAAAATTATCGACCCGAATCGCCGTCAACGTATTGCGGCCGGTGCGGGCGTCCAAGCCAAGCAAGTCAGCGAATTAATCAAACAATACGACACCATGAAGCCGATGCTTACCGGAATGGCAGGCATGAACGCAGGCGACCGAATGCAACAGATGCAAGATCTTCAGTCGCAGATGATGGATCCGTCGCGGGGTATGCCAAAAACCAAGAAAAGCACCGGAAAACGGCTATCACCCAAAGAAAAGAAGAAACAAGCCAAAGAACGGGAGAAACGCCTTCGTCAGATGAGACGTGAAAAAAGGAACAAAAAGTCCTAGTTTTTAATTTTGGCATGTTCAAACATAGCGTTCAGCGAGTAAATTTGGCCTGTGGCCAACCGGTACTCGCTGTTCCGGAGACACCCGAACTCGCAATATATTTGCGAATTCAAAGATTTTAAGACCGGCTAGTCAGCGTGACCGGCCAGCAAAACCTGAACGGTTCATCTTCCCAGCGAAGAGGCCTTAAGACCTGCTAAACGACGGACGGGATTCCCTTTTTGAAACCGTCCAGTCAATTGGTGACCTCTTAGGGTCAGGACTAACGTTTAATCACTTGATTTAGTAAAGAGGAAAAAGTGGCAGTAAAAATTCGATTGAAAAAAATGGGACGGACACACCGGCCGTTCTTCCGCGTTTGTGCAATGGATCAACGAGCACCACGCGATGGTCGTGTCATTGAACAACTGGGAACTTATGATCCCATGGTTCCAGATACCGACGCCCGAGCTATCCTCAACGGAGAGCGAATCAATTATTGGTTAAGCGTTGGTGCCCAACCAACTCCCAAGGTTGCGACCCTGATTAAGAAATACGGCGCTGAGGGCAGTCACCTCGAAGCACAGGCTGAGGCAATTTCTAAATTGTCCGGTCGCCGCGCAACGGCGATTGAGTCGGCACGTGCCGCGGCCGCCAAGGTTGAACTTCCTAAACCAGAACCGGAACCAACCGAAGCACCGGCCGAGGAAACAGCCGAAGCACCCGCTGAAGGCGCAGCCGAAGCAGCTGCTCCCGAAGAAGCACCTGCTGAAGCAACCACAGAAACAGCGGCAGAACCTACCGAAGGTGCGGCCGAAGAAAAGGCTGAGTAATTACTCATGCGTTTTGACATACTCACCCTGTTTCCGGAGATGTTTCCGGGCTACACAGGCCAGAGTATTTTGAATAAATCGATTGAACGCGGACTGGTTGAGGTTCACGTTCATAACATGCGAGACTGGGCAAAAGGTCGTCACCACAAAATTGATGATACGCCCTACGGTGGAGGTCCGGGGATGATCCTAATGGTCGAGCCCGTCGTCAACTGTGTTCGCGATGTTCAGGCGATGGGTGACCAACCGGGAACCGTAATCGTCACAACGCCTCAGGGCCAACGGCTGAACCAGCCAATGGTCGAGGAGTTGGCACTCAACCAACGAATGATTTTGCTTTGCGGAAGATACGAAGGTTTTGATCAACGTGTGATCGACATTCTTCAACCGCTGGAAATATCGATCGGGGACTATATCCTCAACGGCGGCGAGGTCGCTTCGATGGTTCTGGTGGACAGTCTCGTCCGCATGGTTCCAGGAGTTTTGGGAGATGAACGAAGCAGTTGGGATGACTCGTTTTCACGAGGGAATCGCATGCTCGAGTATCCCCAATACACCCGGCCTCGAAACTTCGAGGGGCATCATGTTCCCGACGTCCTACTGGGCGGGAATCATGGTGAAGTTGAGCGTTGGCGAAATGCAAAAAGTTTAGAAAACACTAAGAAAAAACGAAGTGACCTTTTGGATTCGTAAATCCAAAAGTTAAATTTTAAGATAGAATAAAACTGTACATCACAGCGACGCGTCCTGCCGGGACGCGAATTAACTGAGGGTAATAATATGACTCACAAAATTATGGAACTTGTCGAAAAGGACAGTCTCAAAGCGGAAACCCCCGAATTTGAGATTGGCGATACAGTCGACGTTCATTGTAAAATTCTGGAAGGCCAAAAGTCGCGTACTCAGGTTTTCAGCGGAACCGTAATCGCTCGCAGCGGAAGCGGCGCTCGGGAAATGTTTACCGTACGACGGATCGTCGCCGGCCAGGGAGTGGAAAGAAAATTCCCAATTCACTCGCCTAAAGTTGAGAAAATTGAAGTTAAACGATCTTCTTTCGTAAAGCGTGCAAAGCTTTACTACCTTCGCGATCGCGTCGGTAAGGCTGTTCGTTTGAAAGAACGACGCAAGTAATAGATTAAAAGAATAATCAATCCCATTCAAAAGGCTAAGTGATCTTTCACTTGGCCTTTTTTCGTCGATTGATTGCCAATTGGTCTCTATCCTCACCAAAGCAACCCATTCATTCAAATTTCCGAACTGTCTTTTGCCCAAAGATGGGTGCCAAGAAACTATTCCGACCCTCTCGAATAATTAACGTCCACATATTAGAATTC
>JAPOIJ010000297.1 GCA_029979005.1 Planctomycetota bacterium
ATGCCACCCACCGTCAATTAAACGACCGGTTCCAGCGCCAAACATCTCAACTCGCTGTTTTGCAACGTCTTTGCGATGACCTTACCGCTGCATCCCAACACGCTGCCGCTAATTCCACCAACGGCACTGGAACACTGCAGAGTCAGGAACGGATTCTTCAAGCGGTAGACCGAACTCACCAAAAAGGAGACGGGGACGCCACTGACCAGCAGCACCTCGATTTAAAGGCTAGTTTAGAAGAATTAACGGCCGAAAATCTAGCGCTGCAGAAACGCCTTGAAAATCAACAAGCTACGATCAGCCAAATTACTGAAGGAAACAAAAAAGCACTGGTTGAAAAAGAAGAGAAACACACTGAACAAGTGAACCGTTTAGAAGACCGAATATGCAGCCAAGCCGAATCAATTAAAAAAACTGACCAGCACCTTCAAGAACTAGCGTTAAAACTAGACCACTCTCAAAAGAAACTGGCAGTCGCTGAGTCTGCACTAATGGAATCCAATTCCCGAACAGCCCTTCTCAGCACGAAAATTGAAGACTTGAAAGCGACCTGCTTGAGAATTTCTCAATATGAGTCTCACATGCAGGGTGTAGAAATAGAAAACAAGAAACTGATTTCAATACAAAAAGAACTTTCCAGCGAAATCAGCAATTTGCGAAACGAAAACAAACGATCAAAAGCAGATTCTATTGAAAAACTAGATTTCCAAAAGACAAGAGCATTGGAGTTATCGGAGACAATTGAAAAACTCAAACTCTCAAACGATCAACTACAGCAAGAGTGCTCAGACCTTTCAGTACGTCTAGCAAACCAACAGTCAATTGTTTCATCTGACTCCGCAATCATTTCTTTTGCCGAAGCTATGGAGCAAAGAAAATCGCAATCTCAGCAATTTGACGCTGAGCATCAAGGGCATCTCGTAAAACATTCCCGGCGAGGCATGCTCTTCGAATCACCACCGCAAAAACCGGATAATCTCAAATTCATTTCCGGCATCACTGAAATACTGGAGGCTCGTTTAAACGATTGCGGCATCTACACCTATAAACAGATTCTCAACTGGTCCGAAGAAGCAGTTTCAGAATTCTCCAATCAATTAGGAATTGCCGAGTCGTTAATCACGCAAACTTGGAAACAACAGGCTGAATTTCTTGC
The DNA here is from genome assembly GCA_029979005.1 of Planctomycetota bacterium. Classification (GTDB taxonomy): domain Bacteria; phylum Planctomycetota; class Planctomycetia; order Pirellulales; family Pirellulaceae; genus Mariniblastus. The sequence continues at coordinate 1,157 of JAPOIJ010000297.1, forward strand.
CCAATCGAAAGCAGGTAGAGCAGCCGCTTAAAAAAGCCCGAGCTAAATCCGGTGATCATTAATTCTCCCTTGAAGCCCCGCTCTGCAATTCATTGACGTAACTTTCCAGCAGTTCGTCTGCTCGTTTTCCAGAGAACACACCAGCGTCGTAGTGTAATGAAACGCGAAGTTGGTCACCATGACGGGCGACCGTATAATTCAAAGGAGTACCCTCGCGAACTGGCCCAACAAGATCGAATTGATCAATCGCTTCTCTGCCTAACGCAATTTTGGATTTAAGTTGCTGCCGAAAAGGCTCCCCAAGATTGGTGAAAACAACTGTCCCACGCGATTTCCTATTCCTCGCCGCTTTGCGTAATAACGGGTCAAACATCGAAAGTAACCGGATAGAAATCAAAAACATCTTGTCTAGCTGCCAACCGCGGATGATTCGAACCTCACGATCCAAGTTTTGATAAAAACTGTCAGACAATGCCAACTCATCGGTGCGCCGATCCAACTGGACGATGGTTGTTCGGTTGGCCGCTGGCAGTCGTCGGTCAGCCATTCCGCGAATACTTATCGGCAGGATAACGCGCAACCAATCCTTTTCGTGCCCTGCTGCACCTCCCATCAAAAATTTAGATAACGACGCAAATAAACGTCCCAACATAATTGAATTCAGCGTCACGCCCAGACGGCGGCTCTCCTGACCAAGATCACGGATCGCATCGGTATCAACCCAACGTCCAACTATCGCCGGATATCGTTCCGCCACGCCATCAGGCACATCCCTATGATCCGTTAAATTAACCGACTTTCGAAAGATGAACTTGGCCGCCCCAAACAACGCGACCGGTTGCTTAAGCATATGCTTCCAATAACTCCACCGAAGAACGCCCAAGTGGTTTCGCGTTTTAAGACGTTCGGTTTCCAATCGCTGAAGCCCGTCGATCGCCACCCTCTTTGCTGCCAAATTCGCGTAAATCACCAACCATTCGTTTATGACTAAAATAGCTCCCGCACCATCACAAATCGCATGATGAACGGCAAAGTAGACCAACGTTTTGGAGTCAACTGAATCACCGCTAAAATCAGCCGCTCGCATCTTAAATCCGCCCGTCCGAATTTCCAAATGCCCGGAAGTCGTTAAACGAGATTCGTCGTCTCCAAAGTTCCAAGGTTCGGGAGACGAGTCAGTTTCAAGATAATGAAAACTCCCCTTCGTCGATTGGGCCTCATGCGCTCCAGCGTCAACATCAGCAACCCAATACCAATGCCCTTTAACCTTCTGTGGTTTGATACCTGCGAACGGTTGCCGTTCTAGCGCGAGCCTCCAAGCTTCCTCAGCAAGAACCGGATTGATTTGTTTTTTAAATTCAAGCCTCCCGAATATAAAATTTGGGTGACTCGGTCGGCTTTCGTACCAATGAAATTTCTCGATGCTCGACATGAGCAACGGAAATAAATCATGATTCCAATCTTTCGGTTTGTTTTCCATAAAAGACGAACGCCCGGCGAAAACCGAGCGTTTGCTTATAACATTCTGTAAATGCGGATAACAATCTCAAATGATATTCCGCTGGCCTTTAAACCTCCACAGTCAAATTCAACTCAAAGCTTAGCTGGACCCGCTGGTTCATTACTGCTCTTTTTTGAACCTGATGTTGATTTTTTGGAGTCACTTTGCGAAGAGCGATCTGAAGCACCTGTATCCAGTGAGTTTTGCATTCCAGAGAATTTCGAATTGCGTGGACTGCGACCTGAATTACGATCAGGTGTCGTACCGCCACCAGTGCCACGTGTACCACCACGATTCATGCTAGACGGTCGTCCGCTTGAATCGAACTCTGGCTCTGAGCGACTACCACCACGGGTGTCTCCCTGACCACCACGGTCAGAA
>JAPOIJ010000317.1 GCA_029979005.1 Planctomycetota bacterium
AAAGAGCTTTCCAAAGGGGTCGGTGAATGGAACCATTACTACGTTCGTGCCATCAACGGCGAAGTTCGCCTTTGGGTCAACGGAGAAGAAGTTTCGGGGGGAACACTCTGCGATCCCAAGACCGGTTATTTGTGTTTAGAAAGCGAAGGCAGTCCAATCACGTTTCGGAATCTTCGATTACGCGAACTGCCATAATCGATGTGATGAAAAAGTTGCAGCGAAAAATCCAATGGCTTCGAAAGGGAACGTCGTCAGTAACCCAAGTCTATTCGAGCGTAAAGTCAATTCGCTCGGTCATCCGCAAGCCGGGCGGGCGCAGATTTGACCGCGAGGTCAAATGCATTTTCGAGTGCTGATCTCCCGTTCCAGTCCAACCCTGAGGGACATGCAGTAACTGCATACCAATCCTGTCCCCTGTTTTGGCTAGGCCTTGAAAACAATCTCGATCCCACACAATTCTCAATTCGTCACCATCGATCATCTTTCCAGTGCGGTTCTTAAGCGTTGAAACCGCGGAGGCCTTTGGCGGAACAAATTCCCCATTAACCCACAAACGCACGAGCAGGTTACATTCAGGGTTCGAAACCTCAATCGAGGAATCCGATTGAAGTAGAAACCAACCGTCGTTTGCCACTAATTTCAAAGTCTTACTTGGTTTTGCTGGCCAGAGTTTTGGCAAAGATTCCTCTCCATCTGGCTTTATCCCTGCGAACTGGGGAGTAAATCCATTGTGAATTGGCATTGCCCGCGTCCTCGATTGAGCACTGAACCGCATTTCGCAGGTCACGCGACTTTCTCCATCAGCATTTGCCCGGCGTTCTAACGACATGCTCGACCAGGGATCAAAGCTATCTTTGATTTCTTGTATCGATACGGTCACGGCCTTGCCAGCAGGTGACTGTATTTTAATTTTACAGTCATTGGTTTGCACCATAGCAATTCGCGTATACAGCACTTCATTCGATTTAGAAATACCGTCTAAATTTTCGCTTACCGTCGATCGAGCTTGCTGTAACGCAGGCAATTTTGAATTGGATACGTCTGACTCACAACTAACAACTAGCGGCCCGAGTGCGCCAGGGTGATCGTAGCGTAATAAACTGTCTCGAGCCGTACCCCGTTCAACAAGAGCATACAAGAGAACGCCGCTGCCTTGAGCGCATGCCCTAGATTCTATTCCAAGTCGAACGACTCCGAATTCACCTTGAGCAAAAACAGGAGCTTCGCGCAGCTCACTCCAGGTTTCAACTACCGGTATCTCATCGTAATTTGAGAAAGTGTTATTGGCTCGCAATTCAACAGTATTAAGCAGCACCAAACCTAGAATCGCGATATTTAAACACATTATCGCCTCCACAAACTCAACGGTTCGATTGTAAAAATTCGGTCGTCTGAAATTTTTGTCGATTTAGTATAACTGATTCTCATTTTTGCCAACATTCAAATCATTATATTGGCAAAAACTAGAGCGATTGAGTGTAATATTTGTGCTGCTTCAAAGATCAGTGAACCAATGATTTGGTTTTGATAGCGGATAACAAAATCTCGCGAGCGCACCGTAGCCCCAAAGCCTACGGCCTGATGAACAGCTGACCTCCAGAATTACCATAAACAGAGCTATGTACCGAACTTTATCATTTCCTTTTCGATGGGGCCTGCTCGCGAGTATTCTGTTAACTTCCGTCCAAACTCACGAAGGGATTGCGGCAGTCGACGCCCCTCTTCAACCGGCTCGCGTATTTGGAACCGGCATGGTGTTACAGCAAAACAAGCCGATTCGAATCTGGGGTACCGCTGCACCGGACGAAGAAATAAGCGTCACTCTAGGGAATGCAAACAGCCGCACAAAAACAGCAAAAGATGGTACTTGGTCGGTAACGCTACCTGCCCAAAAAGCAAGTTTCCAACCTCGCTCTTTAACCATCAATGATCTCAAATTCGATGACATCCTGATCGGTGAAGTGTGGCTCTGCGCAGGCCAATCCAATATGCAGTTTCCCTTAAAACAATGCGACAATGGAAATGACCTACTTCGCCGAGCGGACAATCCCAATCTGAGAATTATGCGTCACCAAGGATTGCGTCTGGTCGCGAAA
>JAPOIJ010000301.1 GCA_029979005.1 Planctomycetota bacterium
CAAAAGATCGCAAGAGCTATCGTGAAGGCGGGCGGGTGCTACCAGGCTACAACAACGATGCGATAACCACGGAAGCACTTAATTGGTTAAAATACGAACGGGATCCGGGGAAACCATTTTGTATGTGCCTACACCCTAAGCCACCCCATCAACCCTATACTCCTCCAAAGAAATACGAAAGCTTCCTGAAGGACGTAACGATCCCCGAACCGGCGACTCTCCTCGATGACTATCAGGGCAGGACCCCCGAAGTCATCGAGAGTAAAATGAGCTCAAATCGCATTGTTCTCGGACAAGCATTTAAAAAACACCGCGACAAACTAGAAAAGAAAAACCCGAACATCACTCGCGACGAACTGACACGGGCGATGTACCAAGAGTACATCAAAGGTTACTACCGATTGGTGAAGTCAGTCGACGACAATGTCGGACGAATGCTAGACTATCTAGATCAAAGTGGATTAGCTGAAGACACACTGGTGATCTACACCTCCGACCAGGGTTTTTCACTCGGTGAGCATGGTTTTTACAACAAGCAGTGGATGTATGAAAATCCATTACACCAACCGCTATTGGTTCGATTCCCTGAAACTATCAAGCCTGGCAGTGTCCATGATTCCATGGTGAACCACGTCGATCTTGCCCCGACGATTTTAGATTTCGCGAACATTACAATTCCGAAACAGATGCAGGGGCATTCACTCAAGCCCATTCTCCAAGGCATGCAGGGAAAAGTACGCGATGAATCCTACTATCACTTCTACGAGCATGGAAAACAACTTCCAGAAATGATTGGGATTCGCACGTCGACGCACAAGTTGATTCACTACCCGGGGATGGATGGTAAGTACCAGTGGGAAATGTTTAATCTTGAAGACGATCCAGAAGAAATGAACAATCTCTATCACGCCTCCCAGCACCAGCAAGTTCGAAAAAACCTGACTAATAAGTTACGCGCATTAATCAGTGACCTCGATGATCCAGTGGACGCTCCCAATCTGATAAAAGCGAGTCAACAGGAACTAGCTCAACCATTGCCTGAAATCTTCGATGGTAAATCGCTCGACAACTGGAGTCTTGAAAATGGTAAACCAGTCCCTTCCGGATGGGAGGTGAAGAATGGAACCATTCATCGCAAGCGAGGTAAGAAACGAATCGGTAACATAGTTACACGCGAGCTTTACGGGGATTTTGATTTTTCGTTTGAATGGAAAATTGCCAAAGGCGGCAATAGCGGTGTCAAATACCGCGTCCAAAAATATGGTCGCAAAATGCTAGGCTACGAATATCAAATTCTCGACACGGCAAAAACAGATCAACCTCCAGGCAAAAAAGATACAGGTTCAATTTACGCTCTCTTCGAACCTAGCCCCGACCGAACGCTCAATCCCGCTGGACAGTTCAACAAGAGCCGAATCATTGCCCGAGGCAAACGGATTGAACATTGGCTAAATGGAAAGTTAATCGCAACGGCAACCATTGGAAACGCTGAATGGGAAAAACGAATTGCTGAAAGCAAGTTTAACAAAGTTCCTGAATTTGGCCGCAATGCGAAAGGCCGAATCATGCTCACCGATCACGGCGCTGAAGTCTGGTACCGCAATTTAAAAATAAGTTCCCCGCCGACTCCCGACGAGTCGAATGCAGCAACGCCAAAATAACATTCAAACTTCTCTGAAAATCCATCGATTCGCTCGAATTGATTTTAAATCTATCCCCAAGTTTTCCACCACGATCACCATTTTTACGCACAAAAAAGAAAACTAATGTCAGAATCGAATAACAACCGCCGTGACTTCATCAAGCAATCCGCGACCGCAGTGGCCTCCATCGCGGCCTTCCCTTCGGTAACTCCAGCAGAACCATCGTCGATGGCCAACGCAAAGATTCGAATCGGATTCATCGGGCCTGGTGGACGAGGATTCAGAGCCCATGTCAGAACCCTGTGCAAACTTCAAAACCAAGGTCAACCGATTGAATTGGTGGCAGTTTGCGATGTTTACAATAAGCACCGTGAAAGAGCCGCAAAGTATATCGAACAAGAAACAAACCAAATGCCAGCTCAATATGTTGACTATTTGGAGATGATTGAAAAATCTAAATTAGATGCTGTTTGCATCGGCACGCCCGACCACTGGCACGCCAAACAGGCCATTGACTCATTAAAAAAAGGACTGCACGTTTATTGTGAAAAACCGATGACCAAGACCGTCCAAGAAGCAATTGACGTTATGAAGACATGGCAGATGTCCGGCAAGGTAATGCAGGTCGGAGTTCAATCGACGAGCCTTCCACTTTGGGCACAAGTCAATGAAATGCTGCAAGCAGGAAAACTAGGTAAAGTCCTGCAATACCAGACGGAGTTTTTCCGAAACTCCGCCCAGGGACAGTGGCGCTCTCAAAAACTCGAAAAAGAAATGACACCGGCTAATATCGATTGGAATCGATGGCTTGGCGTTGAAGAAGGATTGGCTGAATTCGAGACGTTCGATCGCGAAAAATATTGCCAGTGGCGTCGCTTCTGGGAATACGGATCGGGGATGTTTACCGATCTGTTTGTTCACCGCACTACCTCCATGTTTAAGGCCACCGGGCTTCGATTCCCAGGACGAGTCGTAGGAGCAGGCGGAATTTTCCTCGAATACGACGGAAGAACCGTTCCGGACGTAGCAACGGTTGTTGCCGATTTCAATGAAGGCGTTCAAGGGTTGGTAACCGCGACAATGGCTTGTGCCAACACCCCCATTCAACAGACGATCCGCGGGCATCACGGGTCTTTCGTATTTGGTACAGGTGAAAGCTTTGATGGGTTCGATTACATTCCGGAACGACCTCAAGTCACACGTAACAGCAAACTTAAACAAGAGCGCATTTCGACCCAAAAGGTAGACTCTACCTATACGCATTTCAAGAACTGGATCGAGGCAATGGTCGCC
>JAPOIJ010000309.1 GCA_029979005.1 Planctomycetota bacterium
AGAAACGACTGACTGCCGATACGGCGTTCTTGTCGGTTTGTTTTCCGTGGTTTATTGAAAAGCCTGCGCCAGTATCCAATAAGCCGGGTAAATTGGCTACCGATGTTAAGATCTCAATTTCCGCAGGAAGGACGATTCAGACGGAGGTATCGATTAAAGTGCTGGCGACGAGCCTTTGCCCCTGTTCAAAACAGATTTCAAAATACGGTGCTCATAACCAGCGATGTGAGTTGTCGCTCACGGTTCGGTTTGCAGAAGGCCAGATGATTTCGCTTGAAGAGCTGTTTAAGATCGCCGAAAGTTCTGCTTCTGCTCCCTTGTTTTCCACTGTTAAACGTGAGGACGAGAAATTCATCACAGAGCAGGCCTATGAGAATCCTAAATTCTGTGAGGATACGGTACGCGAACTCGCCGGATCACTTAATTCCGACCAGCGGATAAAGTGGTACAGGTGTTCGGTTGAAAATTTTGAGTCGATTCACAGCCATAACGCTTTTGCGGAAATCATTTCAGAATAGAGAGATTTAGAAAATCGTTTTAGGTGTAGCGAAACTGTTTAGATTATACGAGAGAAGAGGAATGGAAACTGTGGATCTGAATATTGCTAAGGCACTTGACAACAATTCGCCTGCTTCGACTTGGCGAGATCTTGTTGGCATTATTGCGTCGATTGGATGTGCTATTCACTGCGCTGCGATGCCATTTGTCATCTCATACTTACCAGCGTTGGGGCTGAGTTTTCTTGCGGATGAGTCGTTCCATAAGTGGATGGCGTTAGCTTGTTTTTTAATTGCTATCTTTGCCTTTATCCCCGGACTCCGAAAACACGGCAACTGGTTTCCCGTCTCAATTGGAACGGGCGGGTTGTTTCTGATAACTTTCGCTGCCTTCGGTTTTGCAGGGGAATGCTGTCCTTCGTGTGCGGAGGCAACTTCCGGAAACGGGGGCGATCCGTTGGCCGCAGTTGGGTTCAGCGCGGATGTTGATTGCGAGCATTGTGAAGAATGCTCGGCATTGGAAATTGCCAATGATGAAGCGGTAATTGCCGGCGGAGAGGTGAAACATCAGGTTTCGGGTTTAGCGGTGTGGGCTCCATGGCTGACCCCGATCGGAGGACTATTGCTGGTCTCCGCTCACCTGATGAACCGACGTTACGGTTGCCTCTGCGGTTGCTGTTAATGATTCACTTGAATCTCTGTGCTTGACAGTTGAGTCAAAGCCCGGGTAGATGTGTCCTTTTCGCGGGTTTTCTGTCTTACTGCCACACAAACGTGGGAGTCTTCAGTTCACCTTTTCGAGTCAGGTTTTAACGCGTCGCTGGGGATCGTCGGAGGAACAAGTATTTTTCCAACCGGGGCCGAGTTGTCTTCGCTGGCATTTCGTTAGCGACTTTGGATCATCGTTGTTTTAGACACAATATTGGTATTGTCTATGATCTATGACTGTCCGTCGGCCTGTTAGCTAAGCGCGACGTTAGCAAGGTAAAACAAGCCAATCGCCGTTATCAAACCCGCCCGAATATAGTTCCAGGGTAACCGGATTAGCCACGATTGTGTATTGTTGAATCGATTTCCGAATACCTGAACGACCATTCCGACCAGGGTTAGAGACGTTGCTATTCCAGCAGCGAATAGGCCGATGACGATATATGAGGTGACGGGAGAACCGGAGGAAAGACCGGAGAAGTAAGCGGCCATTGCGGAGGGGCATGGCATTAAGCCAAATGCCGCGCCAAGCAGAGCACTCATCGAATAGCTGGTTTTTGCAGAGCTTGGATTATGTTCAAGCTTCTCCTCTGCAGCGTGTTCGTGGTTGATTTCATGCTGATGGTGGCTACAGCCGCATTTCGTTGGAGTTGATTTCCATGCGGACCAGGTCATCCAGAGACCGACGATTAAAACGAGCGACGCGCTTACCCACCGCATCCCGTCGACTACTCCTTCGTCGGCGTGGTGATGGTCACCGGTAACTAAATGGTGGGTGAGATGCACAATCGATGCAATCATTATCAATGATAGGGAGTGCGTGAACGCACTTGAGAGTCCCATGACCAGTGGGTGTAGGAAACTTTTTCGCTCACCGGACAAATAAAGCAACATTGCGGTTTTGCCATGCCCTGGTTCAATTGCGTGGAGTGCCCCTAGTCCGAAGGCGAGCCCTAAAGTTAAATCATGTGAGTGCATTGCTTAATTTTGATGGGCAAGGTTCGGATAAATTGTACGAGAATAGTATAAGGTACGTAGGAAACGTACTGCGGGTTCGATGACCGTGTCCTAAGAAAATTTTGATTTATGAATAATCGAACCGATTAATTCTTTTTTAGAACAATCGTAAACGCGAGTAGCTTGAAATCCCCTCTTTCAGGGTGGCTATTCGTGGGCGAGTCACGGTTAGTTACGACGAAGCATTCAATTGGGGCGGAATCCATCATTCCAATTTAAACTTCTTGCGCTCATTGCGCCTTTGATCGATCGACTTTTTTAGGTCGTTGAATTGATTAGGTGGGCTATTCGGTTCATGGTGTGTCGGCAGGTGCTTCCGCAAACGTGCGATTACATCCGCGTAATTCGGATTGCTCGCGAGATTGGCGTGTTCCAATGGGTCGGTATCATGATCATATAATTCTCCCGCCCCATCGGCTCGCCCGCCATACC
>JAPOIJ010000190.1 GCA_029979005.1 Planctomycetota bacterium
CCATTGGTCTTCGGGGATTTGCACGTGCAAGAACGGGGCGGAACCTGCCGGGGCGCGATCATAGATCCACCATATGCGCCCGCTTATCGGCTGAGGTCCTTCATTAAAACTCACACTGACACTTAGCTTGTCCTTGTCGACTTTATGGCTCGACGTCGGAGGCTTCAGCAAGGAATCGCCGCCAAAGAAGTGATGCCAGAGGAAGGCGTCTCTATTCTGTTCGTCCTTTGCTGTAGCGACATGCGGCGTTTGCGAGTGCCCGCCATTGGGTTGGTAATAGACAGGCACCTGAGGATGGTTCTGCGCCCCCCAGAGAATGTCATAGGCGACATAGTCATGGGTTCCCGGCTCGAACAAAACATCGACGCCGCGCTCGGTCAACCGATCCCAATTTTCCGTAACGCAGGTGCTGGACCATAAGCGATCTGCAAAGGCTTGCATTTCGTCCATGGATTTTCCCGCTTTGACAAACATTTGCCCCATGCTGCCCTCAGAACCCACCATGACGCGTCGATAAAATCTTGCACGGCTTTGATCCAAATCGATATCGCCAGACTTAACTGCGTGGAAGAAAGCTTTGTTTGCCTCTTCAGCTTTGGCAACTTCTTCCCTCTCGCCTCTTCGAGTCAGCGAAAAGTAAGCAGGCGCATGGTTGGAGCAGGTCGCGGTAAAACGCTCATCATTGATCAGGGCGGTCGCGGGCGACATGCCGTTCTTGGAGCTTCCCGAACCGGCAACTTTGCCTTTCTCGAAGTAATCGGTCTCCGAATACGCCGCGGTGGTAGCCCGCATCAAGGTCATCGACCACATCCACAGAACCGTGTAACGCGGATTCAGGTCTTGCATAAACATGCGCTGCATTTTTTGCTCAAGGCCCCGTTTGCCTGGAATTTGCCGGAACGCCTTGACGTGCGTCTTGACGATGCCAACGCCACCTGCCAGCAGTTTGGCTTGAAATTCAGTTGGGCGAGTGTCTTCCATCAGCCCTTGATACGCATTGGATCCGGTAATGCTGAAGCCCTTTGCTTTGCCCTTGCCCGGTACAATCAGCCGTACGGGAATCCGGTAATCTTGTCCCGGCCACCATTCGGCGACATTGATCTCGATCAGCTTTTGCCGCGTTGCACCAACGGAATGCCAATCCTGTAGAACCTTGGTGTCAAGCGTGGTTTCGTCAAGGATTTCTTTTGTACTAAATAACGAATCAGACGAAACAATCGGGGATGTTTTCGGCAAGTCCCGCGTTTCACTTTGGGCTTCGGGCATCGTTGGAACTGGTTGCGGTTTCGCTCTTTTGGAAGCCATCCGCAGCAAACCCTTCTTTTCTGAATCGGATAGAGTGCCGTCTCCATCTCTGTCAATTTGCGGACGTCGCTTGAGCACTTGCTGCCAGACGACAGCTTCTTCATCATTGGAGAGGACCCCATCGCCGTTCGTGTCAGCTTGCGGAAAGAGTTTGAGAATCTGTTTCTTGGTCGTATCGTCCGCATTAAAAATTAACGCTCCCATCAAAAACAGGGTTGGGAAAAGGGCAAAATTAAATGCAATTGTTGTCTTCATAGAATGACCCCTGAAAAGATTTGCTGCGGACACAGATTTAGAATTTGTTATTTGTCTGTAAAATTAGGGATGTGTTTTTGGAGTGGAATGGTTCAGTTCGTCGTGTCCATTCGTTCGACCTGCTTTCCAGAAGTATGTTCCGAGTAGTGATACCAGGTCTCGGAGAGTTTTGCCGTTTCGATGAGTTTAAATTGTCTTTGCCTGCCATTTGCGAATTTTGCTTCAATACGAAGGACCACACCGCTATCCACGTCTGACCAAAGGTCGATTACATCCGGGTAGTTCGCCCGATTCGACTTAGCCATCGCGCGGATGCGATATTCTTTGACTGTTTTGGTCTCAACGAGTTCCATTTCGTATTGACGTTCGATCAGTGATAGTAATTCTGATATAGCGAGTGACAAGGGTTCGTCGGGTGAAGTGACAAGTTCCAGTAAACGCCGCTCAGGAATTCTACCTCTCAGCTTTGAAACGATGTTTTGGAAATCGCTTGTCACCCAGACTGGTCCGTTTCTCTGGGTAACCCAGAATTCAGACCCATCGTGTCCCATCACATAGGCACCGTCGACGGGTTGGATAACAAAACGTCCTTCACCACCCAAACTCATCATGAGTTCTCGTGTCCGAGTTTGATCGACTGACCTCGAAATGGTTATTCGGTAAGTCCGGTCTATTGGCTCCGCAGCGGCCCGTTGAGCCTTCTGCAATACGCTGTCGGCGTTTACCGGTGAAGGCCAGAGTCCCCAACAGACAATTGCGATTAAAATACAGCAAACGGCAACTGACGAAGAAGCGACCCAAACGCGAGAACGTGGCAGATGTTTCGGGCGCTTGATACGCAAGGAAGGCGTCGCGGGTTGCAAAGGGGCTTCTGGACCACTTTGAAGTGCGCGTATGACGCTCTTCCCGAGCTTTTGGTTCCCAGAGGTTTGGGTATTTTCTTCTGAGAGGAAGCCGTCGTGTCCAAGTGAATGTAATCGCCCCTCCATTCGCATGTGCGATAGAAACAGCGTTTTTGATTCGGTGGAAGTAGAAATTGCAGCGGCAAGTTGCTGCTCCTGTTTGGCATCCAAATTTCCTTCGAAATGCCCAAGGATAAGCGCCTCTACATCGTCCCGGTTTACTGACTCATTATTCGGACGTTTGCTCATGAGCTTTCCTCCGCGATTCGCAATTTTTTCTGGATACAGCCATGAAGAAGTTTCCGCACACGACTGAGGGCACGTTGGATTGCCGATGGGGTTGAATCTAACTGGCTCGAGATGGACGTAAACGACGCACCGCTTTCGTATCGCAAAGCTACGAGGCGTCGTTTGTCGGTGGGCAGACTGTTCAAGCATTCTTTCAGCGCGGCAGACTCCCTGTTCACAGTCATGACTTCCGTCTGGTCTTCTAAAAAGGCAACGGAAACCACGTCCATGAGTTCTGGCGATACAATACGAGTGAATTTAGATGCCTTTTCACGTTTCCTAATAGCGTGAAAAGCCTGGCGACGAACTACCTCTTTGGCCCAAGCTCGGAAATCGCGAATTTTTTCTGTTTTTCCAACTTGTTCCATAACGACCACCGCTGCATTTTGATAAATCTCTTCTGAAAGCTCTGTATCTCGCGTAATCGCGTAGAGGTAGCCCATGAATTCGCTGCGGAACTGAAGGTACTGTTGAATTTGTGGTGTTTCGTTCAAGACGATTGCTAACTCCAATTAGATGACACAGTGCCCAAGTACCGATATTTAGATTTCCAGACACACAAATTGAAAAAATTAGTGAGAATTGGCTTAAATATTTAATTTGCTTAATGGAAGGTTGAAATAAATTTTACGTCAAAGCTGATCTTCCCACCGCATGGCGACCGCTAAATCTGCTAACTACGAGTCTGTCAATCAATTTATGCTCTACTTGTTTTGTTTTGGCCGTTACCGACGATCTTGCGTGTCTTTGGTTGTTTTGATGAGTTTCGACATAGTAAGTTATTTAGCCCACGTTAGATCGTGAATTTGCATTCACTGGCGGCGTTTTTCGGTTACGATTAGCGGGAGATAAAATATATTTTTTAGAGATGCGATCGTATGGCGACCCGAATTATATGTTTCCGCTTTCAAGTGCAGTGCCCTGCCCTCCTGTTAGTTTTTGTTTACGCGGTGGTTTTAGCTGGAATGGCTGAAACCGTTCAAGCTCAGGAGGCATCTGTTAATTTCAATCGGGACATCCGGCCTTTGTTGTCCGACCGTTGCTTTCATTGTCATGGTCCGGATGAAGAGGACCGCAAAGAGGGTTTGCGGCTTGACCAAAGGGACGGCGATGAAGGTGCACTAAACGTTCTGGTACCCGGTGATGCCGCTGCGAGTGAGCTTTATAAGCGGATTACATCAGATGATCCTGATTTCGTAATGCCACCGCCTGAGGCTCACAAAAAACCGCTGACTACGGCAGAGAAAAACCGGTTTCAAGCCTGGATTAATGAAGGCGCGGCCTACGAGACCTTCTGGGCCTTTGCACCCCTCGTTCAGCCTGCACTACCTGACAATCCCGGTGATTCATGGGCGATCAACGCCATCGACCATTTTGTTAAACGGAAACTGGATGAACGAAAGACGCTTCCTCAGGATACTGCGGATCGGCGAACATTGTTGCGTCGACTTTCTTTAGATCTGACAGGCCTTCCGCCCAGTCGTGAAGAGTTAGCTAAATTTTTAAGCGACCAGTCGGATAATGCCTATGAGAAGGTAGTTGACCGTTTGCTCGGGTCGCCGAATTTCGGAGAGCATATGGCAAGGCACTGGCTCGATCTCGTTCGGTTTGCCGACACCAATGGTATTCACCACGACCATTACCGTGACCTTTCGCCCTATCGAGATTGGGTGATTCGGTCGTTTAATCAAAACTTGCCTTACGACGACTTTGTCCGATACCAACTGGCTGGTGATCTTTATGATACTCCCACAAATGATCAACTGACGGCGTCAGGTTTTAACCGACTCCATATGATCATTGATCGTGGAACGATGCTACCCGAAGAGAGCCATGCGAGAAATGTGATCGATCGAGTTACGTCCGTGGGGACTGCCTTTATGGGACTGACGGTAGGGTGTGCAGTTTGTCATGACCATAAATACGATCCGATTTCCTCACGTGAGTTTTATCAACTGTATGCATTTTTTAATAATATTGATGCGACACCGGAGACGGGCGGTCGTTCTGGAAATGATTTTAAACGAGGGTTGCAAAAACCCTACATTGAATTACCGAGTCAGGAGCAACAGCGGGCACGAGACGAATTAAATAATCGACTATCGAAACTGCAAAAAGAAATTTCGGATTTAAAAGTCCGCGATTCTGCGATTGAGAAATCTGACAACCAAAGTGAGGCGGAAGAGAAGTCTGCGGAAACGCAAAATAGAGTTAAATTAATGGAGTCGAAAAGCAACCAATTGCGAAGCGAATTGGACAAGCTTGAGCTGTCGATTCCTGCCGCGATGGTGATGAGAGAGCGGGAAGATATCCGCCCGGCTCATATCATGATTCGAGGCGCCTACGATGACCTTGGGGAGCAGGTTGAACGGGGGACGCCTGCGTTTCTGCCGCCAATGCCGGATGTCACGGGTCGTCCTAAAAACCGAATGGATCTCGCGAACTGGTTTGTCAGTGATGAGCATCCTCTTACTGCCAGGGTGGCGGTAAACCGGTTTTGGCAGCAATTGTTTGGTGTTGGAATTGTAAAGACGTCTGAAGATATTGGTGCTCAGGGTGAATGGCCGAGTCACCCCGACCTTTTGAACTATCTGGCAGCGCGTTTTGTTGCGTCAGACTGGGATGTGAAGTCGTTAATGAAGGAAATGGTTATGTCCAGGACCTACCAACAAAGTTCGGACGCGCCGCCAGAAAAATTCAAAACTGATCCGGAAAATAGACTGTTGGCGAGAGGCTCCCGCTATCGATTGGACGCTGAAGTAATTCGTGACCAAATTTTGGCCACCAGTGGTGTCCTTAACAACAAAATGGGTGGCAAGAGCGTTAAGCCACCTCAACCGGACGGGCTCTGGAAATCTGTCGCGTTACCGAGTTCTTATCCGAACCGCTACGTTGCGGACTCGGGGGGGCAAGTGGTGCGTCGAAGCGTTTATACGTTTTGGAAACGGGGGATGCCCCCTCCTCAGATGACAATTCTGAACGCGCCAACCCGGGAAGATTGTACGGCCCGCAGGGAACGGACGAATACTCCACTACAGGCGCTTTTGTTGATGAACGAAGAGCAGTATATGAAAGCGGCACGAGCACTTGCGATCGAGGCACTTAGCTGGAGTGACGAAGGTAGACTGTCAGTCATTTACGAAACAATAACGGGGCGAGTTCCGGACGGTCAGGAGTTGGAGATTTTACAGAAAGCGCAGAGTGATTTTGAGGCTTTTTACAGAGAGCACCCCGAGTTGGCGGCGACGTTTGCCAATGAAGCGATTGATGGCAAGTATGCGCCTGAGGCGATTGCGGCGTGGTCAATGATTATTAACACGCTTTACAACTTGGATATCACGAAAACTCGTTCGTGAATCGTCTTTCCAATTACTTAATCAACTTGAGAATACCTGAGATGGATCAAAATAGTTTTTTGCGAGCCCGTCGGCAATTTCTGCAAACATCGGGAATGGGTTTGGGTGTGTCTGCACTCGGTTCCTTATTGCCGCAAAATTCGCTGGCCCATAACAATAACGCGCCCGCGGCAAAGCATGTCATCTTTTTATTCATGGCGGGGGCGCCCAGTCAGGTTGATTTATTTGATTACAAACCGGGGCTTGATAAACAACTCAAAAAGCCTCTTCCAGAAAGTATAAGTCAGGGCCAGCGGGTCACCGCGATGACACGAGGTAAGGAGCAATTAGTTGTTCCCTCGATGTTTAAATTTAATCAAGCAGGCAAAAGCGGTTTATGGATGAGTGAACTCTTGCCGCATCTGTCAAAACATGCTGATAAGCTCTGCATCTTAAAGTCACTTAACACCAACGCCATCAACCACGATCCGGCCAAGACATTTGTCTGTACGGGTTCGGAGTTGCCCGGGAAAGCGAGTATGGGCGCGTGGTTAAGTTATGGTTTGGGTTCAATGAATAAAGACCTTCCTGATTTTATCGTATTGACTTCTGCGTTTTGGACTGGCGGAACTAGAAATGTGCAGGGGCTTTATAGCCGACTTTGGGGGAGCGGATTCCTGCCATCCAAACATCAGGGCGTCGCATTCCAAACCAATGGAGACCCGGTTCTCTTTCTATCCAATCCAAAAGGGGTGGACTCGGAGGTGAGGCGGCGGATGCTTGATGCCGCCGGGGCACTCAACCGTAAACACCTTGGCGAAATTGGCGACACCGAGATTGAAACGACTATTTCTCAACAGGAAATGGCCTTCCGCATGCAGGCGTCCGTCCCTGAGTTGACGGATTTGTCAAAAGAATCCAAGGAAGTTTTGGAGAGCTATGGTCCTGAAGTTCACAAAAATGGATCGTTTGCCAGAAACTGTCTGCAAGCTCGAAGAATGGTAGAGCGTGGAGTCCGTTTTATTCAACTGTTCCATCGAGGGTGGGATCATCATTCGATTCTCCCAAAACAATTGCGAGGACAGGCATACGATGTCGACCAGCCCTGTGCTGCCCTGATTGAAGACTTAAACCAACGTGGGTTGCTCGATGATACGTTAATTGTTTTCGCCGGTGAATTTGGACGTACCGTGTATGGTCAGGGAAAAATTTCAAGAGATGATTACGGTCGAGATCATCATCCTCGGTGTTTTTCGGGTTGGCTTTGCGGGGGTGGAATAAAGGGCGGAATTTCTTACGGGAAGACGGATGATTTCAGCTACAACGTTGCGGAGGATCCCGTCGCCGTTCGGGATTTGCACGCCACCCTCTTGCACCAGCTTGGAATTGACTATCAAAAGTTGAACTTTCCATTCCAAGGATTGGATCAGAAATTGACCGGTGTGGAAGAAGCCCGTGTGATACGAGAAATACTTTCCTAACTGCGCCGCTTGCAGCAGACGCCTGGATCGAGTTTTAGCGTTTTCAGTGGAACGCCGGTGGAGGCTCGGGTCGAAGCTTCGATTGGTAGATTCGGCAAGAATGCTCGTTTAGGCGTATAATTTAGAATATCTTACCTGATCTGTCGTAACGCAC
>JAPOIJ010000069.1 GCA_029979005.1 Planctomycetota bacterium
GAATCAACATGGCGGTTATGAAAATGGGAATTTCAATGATAGACCCATTCGCCTTTAATTCGGTTCGTCTTTCCCTCTCAGCAATTACCCTCGGGGCCTGCGTCTGGCTGGAAAACCGCAGTCGAAAAATTAACCTCGAGGAGGCATCCGGCCCCAACGCGTCTCACCGCTCTGCAAACAAGTGGGGTGTGGTCATCGCATTCGGTCTTCTCTCGGGAGGCTTCTATCAGATTCTATTTGCGATCGGAATGGATCGTACTACCGCAGGTGACTCTGCGTTAATCATGTCATCGATTCCAATGTGGACTGCTTTGTTGGCCTTTATTTTCCTCAATGAAAACCTGGAAAAAATTTGGAGTGGTTTGACAATCACCTTCGTCGGCACACTCATTATCACCCTCCAGAATAACGGCATCGACTTCTCCAACGAAAACTTAATTGGCAATACAATCATTCTTATTGCAGCACTCGCCTGGTCGACCGGAGTCATTATCAGTCGCCCGTTAATGAAAACCATTTCCCCTATTCAATTGGCTTTTTACGCGACGGTTGGGACGCTTCCGATTCACTATTTTATGGCATGGTTTGTCCAAACGGATGGACTCAGCAACCTCAATCAACCATCGATTCTATTCTGCATAGGGTACTCAGGTATCTTTTCAACGGGATTGGCCTATGCCATGTGGAACTACGGGGTTCATAAACTCGGCGCCTCGCACGCCTCGGTGTATCAAAACCTTGTCCCCCTGATCGCTTTGGCCGCCGCGTGGATCTCGCCACTCAATGAAAGAATTACCGCCATGCAAATTCTTGGGGGGTTTCTAATTATTTTTGGATTACTGGTCACACAAAAGTTGAGAACGAGTCCCCCACGAATCGCGAGGAGATAAACTTCAACAAAAGTATTAAATTCCGCAATAAAACCAGTGCTATCAACGCGGCAATCCGAATCTGAATATTTTTTTTCGATTTCCTTTGCGTTCCCGCCCGATGACAGCAATCAGTTGCATGCTTCTCGTTTACGACGCGATGTTCATTCGCAAATCTCCCAGAACCTGATTCAAGGCTAAAAAATGCCACGGTTTTCTATCATCATCCCGCTCATGGATGACGAACGGTTATTCGATCAGACGCTGGCTTCGATTTTAAGAGATCGATCGCCCTCCAGCGAAATCTTCGTCATTCACGATGGCACCTATCAGGATCCTCACCAACTGAGTGACGAAATCACCTTCGTATCCACTGAGAAAAGAGCAAATTTGATTGCGATGTTTAATCGCGGCGTTGGCCTTTCAAACGGTGACTTTGTAGCCTTCATTCGACCGGGAATGGAATTGCCCGCGGATTGGCAATCAACGGTGGAAGATGCGTTTAAAAAACCTCACATTGCCAGCGTTTCCCCGCTAATCACGACTCCTGCAGAACCTCACAAGATAGTCACCGCTGGCGTGGAAACTGGATTCGGTTTTCAACGAAAGATGAGCGGGGCACGCTGGCGAACGACACCCGCAAAATTAAAACGGGTTTCTCCGCTTGGTCCGACTTCATGGGCAGCGTTCTACCGTCGCTCTGCAATCGAGCATATTCACCCTATTTCGGAAAACCTCAGCCCGGTCTTTCTGGATCAGGAAATTGCGATGAGCCTTCAAACGCTGGGAATGGGAATCCAATTTAGTCCAGAGACAAACTTGGAAATCGAACGAGCAAGTCTCATCACTAGTGAACAGAGACTGCCGCACGGTCAATCAGCTCAACGAACCTATCGTCGACAGGCCGTTTCAGGGAGATCTGTGCTGCGAACCACTGCGATGATCGCCTGGGATCTCCTAAACGCTCCTCTGCAACCTTGGCGATTGCAGCAAGCGGGCGGGCGAATGTCGGCCGTATTGCATCGAAGAGAGGATCGCGAGCAGGGTGCCTACCTGACAAAAATCGCTGCTGAAAGCCAATCACAGCTTGCTTTTGAACTGCCAATTCAAACTGCTAACAATAGCGCCCCGAAATTGTCGACGACGCGTCGTGCAGCTTAGTCGAATCCATGCCATTCGCCGATAGAACAAAGTAACGCGAGGACAAATCGGCGTTGACGTCCGATTGATCCGTGAAATATCCCACCATGATGCGGTTTTCCCAGTGGTGGCGACTCTGCTTAGTCGATGCGAAACTTTCCGCTGGCGGTTATACTGTCTCGGAGCGAAAAGAGTGAACGCGATTAGATTTGATTAATGGGTTCCATCGGAAACGGACCTTGAGTTAAAAGCCTGATTTGATTCAACGCCTGCTTTGAATCAAGTAAACGCTCTTCATTAATTCTTCAACCTTGCTTTCGGCAGACTTGCTCGGATGGCATGAAAACTGGATTCTAACGGAACACAAAATGTATCTTCGATTAGCCAAACGAATGTTGCTCGAAACGGACAAGCGTCTGCTTTGGAAGCTGGCATGGAACATGGGATTCAAAGGTTGGCGAAGCGTTCAAAAACATAAAAAGCGATTGAAAAACGGCAAGTTCTTTCCTCCCTATCTCTACATTTCAATCATCAACAGTTGCAACTTGCGATGCACGGGTTGCTGGGTCGACGTCGCGTCAAAACAGAGCAAAATAGACGTCGAAGCAATGAATCGAATGATCGGCTCAGCTAAGAAACAGGGAAACTCGTTTTTTGGATTACTGGGCGGTGAACCATTCATGCACAAAGAATTATTTGAAATTCTTGAAGCGCATCCGGACGTTTACTTTCAAGTGTTCACCAACGGACATTTCATTACCGATGAGGTCGCAAAACGCCTGCGTCGTTGCGGCAACGTGACTCCCTTAATCAGCGTCGAAGGTACGGAAATTATCAGCGATCAGCGGCGAGGAAAATCAGGAGTGTTGTCGGCAACGATGACCGGCCTTCAGAATTGCCTAAACAATAAAGTGATGACCGGCGTTTGTACCAGCTTATGTCAAACCAATTTCGATGAACTCCTTCGTGAAGAATGGGTCGACCGACTGATTGAAATGGGAGTCCTTTACACTTGGTATCACGTTTACCGTCCAATGGGGCCTGACCCCGCTCCTGAACTGGCACTGACGCCCGAACAGCAACGAACGGCAAGGCAGTTCGTGGTCGACATGCGATGCAAAAAACCAATCATTGTTATTGATGCCTACTACGACGCGGACGGCAAGGCACTCTGTCCTGCTGCCACCGGGTTCACTCATCACATCAACCCCTGGGGCGACATCGAACCTTGCCCGATCATTCAGTTTGCGAAAGAGTCGATTCATGACGAACGGCCGCTGGATCAGGTGTTCAATGAATCCGAGTTCTTAACTGACTTTAGAAAAACTGCCGCTGAAAATACGCGTGGCTGCATCGTGCTCGAACGCCCCGATTTGATTGAGTCCCTCGCCGAGAAACACGGAGCCAAGGATTCAACGGCGAGAAAGTCCGCGATCGCTGAATTACGTGCTACGCAACCCCACCCGTCTCAATATTCCCCAGATTTAGAACCTATTCCCGAGAGAAGTTGGGCCTATCGCCTCGCAAAAAAAATTGCTTATCATGATTACGGTGTCTATGATCAACATTTTGAGGCTGACAATTGGCAAGACCCACGTGAGGCCAATCCGCCCCAACCGGACTCTGAGTTGGTGCAACTCAAATAAAGAATCAAAACTAAAACGCAACTTTTGAATTGGTTCGAATTCTTGGAAAATTTTTTTATAGTATTGTTAGTGATCGCCATCGTCTCTTTGATTGTGGGCGGTATCACGCTTTCGATCCTTTACGAAAATAAACGGAAGCAAAAACTAAAAGAGTTGGCCGAAGAAATGGGTCTGTCATTCGTTCCCGATGGCGATCCCCACCTACTCGCTCGTTTCTCAGATTTCAAACTCTTCAACGTCGGCCGGTCCCGAAAAATGAGGAACTTGATTCAAGGCGACAGCGGCGAAGTCAAACTCGCAATCTTCGAGTACGCCTACACTACCGGAGGCGGCAAAAACTCGAAAACCCACCGTCAATCCGTCGTGTCACTGCATTCCAACGATTTAGTTTGTCCGGACTTTACCATTCGCCCCGAGAACTTTCTTGACAGGATCGGAAGCGCACTCGGATTTCAAGATATTGATTTCGACGACCACGAAGAATTTTCAAGTAAGTTCGTTCTACAAGGGTCCAACGAACAACAGGTTCGCGAATATTTCAATCGCGAAACGTTAGACTTCTTTACAGCAAGACCAGACATTTGCGTGGAAGCTCAATCCGGCACCTTGTTTTATTATCGCACGAACAAACGAATTAACCCCAATCAAATCAAAGACAGCCTCGCTGAAGCATATGAGGTTTTTGGAATGATGGTCGACCATCAATAAACTCTCGAAGAATTAGACTGATCAAACCAGGATCTTAAATATCAAGGTCATTTAATTCATCAACAAGATCATCCAGGTCATCTTTACTTTGCTCGGACTTGTCTTCATGCCGTCGTGGCACTCCAACCGTCATCCCGACAGCTTCACGACCAGCGGCAATTAACTGCTCATCGCGTTCAAGCGCCGCGATTTCTTCTGCCGATTTCCCCTCAGCAGGCGCGCCGAACAACTGCGACAAATCAATCTTCATGCTCGCCACACCGTCACTTGAACCTGCGATTGCAGGTGTCTTATGCTGGGGAAACATAATGGCATTCTCTGGACAAACACGACTACACGCCGGACATCCCTTGCGACAATTATCAGGCTGTTCCACAAGAATTGTGTCGACCGCATCGACGCCGTAAACCCCGAACAAACAAAAGTCGATGCATTCCATGCAGTTCGTGCAACGACTGTAATCAATCACGGGGTACCAACGCCGACCGCCCGATTCCTCGACTCGATTTACAACGGATGATTGATCGAGTCCGCCATCGTCCGGTGGTGAAACGGAATCACCAATCGCAGTCGGCATTTGCGCTGCCGCAGGCTTCGAAACCCCGCCATTGACAATGTCGCCCAGCCCAACAACCTGAACCGCATTCTCCTGATGGATTCTCTTAATCTCGTCGATGAAATCCTCAGCACGATTACTGATTTTTAAATCCAGACAATAGATCTTACGATTCTTCAGCGATCTTGAATCGATCACCCGGTCCTTATCGTCTTCGTCCCCTTCCAGTTCCGCGTCGTCTTCATCTTCGTCCTCATCTTCATTTTTCAAGAGGACCTGGCCTACGTGCCCGGTAATGGAATTTCGGTCTAAAATCCAATGGGCCGCGCGCTCGAACAACCACGAAACAACAACTACGTTTCCGCCAATTTGCTGCAGCGCCAACATCCCCGTGCTCTCGGGTTTGATGTCATAGAGGTTTGGCACGATTGTGACATCGATTCCATTTTCAAATAACAATCCAGCAACAATATCCTCTTCCAACTTTCGTTTGGCTGGATTCTTGCTCGGACTCTGGGAGACGACGACAGAAATTCGTTTGGCCATGAATTCAAATGATTAAATATTTCGAGATGGGTGGACTGCCCAGTCATTGACCCGGCTACCTAATGTTATCAGAAATGAAATAAAAGTGGACGCACCATCGCTGAAATGTCTCAGACCTCACAAGACACAAGGAAACGGCCCTCAAATTCGCCGACTCATTTTAGCAGCGCAATTTGGGAGCTTAGAAGACAAAAGACACAAATCAACGACATTATCGCAAATCGTTCTTGTTTACCAAACGCATAGGCTGAGTGGTTGTGATACTCGGCTTTCCCATGGTTTGATTTTCAGTCAACTCTTCATCTGTCCACTCAAGTTTTAAACAAATCGATCCGACGCGGACAATGTCTCCCGGCTTGAGTACGGCTCGTTTTTTAATTCGCTGGTCGTCAACGTACGTCCCGTTCATCGAATTAAAATCGTAGACTGACAAAGCGCCGCTTGCGTTAAGAAAAAACTTGCAATGCCGTCGACTGATTGAGTCGTCACCAATTGATACATCAGCATCAGGAGACCTACCAACGGTCGCTGGTAAATGAAGAATCCACTCACGCTCAACTGCTGCTGTCGCAGAATTGTAAACCTGCAATTTGTAACGCATGCCAACCTCGCTTTGGCCTTGGAATCTTCCTAATCATACTCCTCTGATAATTGAAAATCCAATCTTTCCCAAAGCTAGATTTCCCCACCACGGCACTTCCTGGCGGGGAGTGAGAAACACGCACTATTCGTTGACTTGCCCTTTAATTGTGCGTTGTGTTTTCGCCCAAACAGAATCCAATAATGCGATATATTGGTCGACATTTAGAAAAATCGCGTCGGTTTCTCGCATCTCAAAGAGCCAACCTTCCCCATATTTGTCGACATTAATAGAAGACGGGTCTTCCATCAGTCTATCGTTAAATCGCACTAACTCTCCCTCACAGGGAGCAAAAAGGGCACTCTCGGCCTTTTTGCTTTCGATGCTTCCTATCTCCTGACCCGCGGAAATTTTTGACGGCGCGTCGAGAAGCCAGTCTAAAAAGTAGACATCCTGCAACAAACGGACAGCATACGCCGCAAACCCAAACCGAATCAGCGCTGGATCGTCAGGGGATACAATGGCCCACATGTGATTTTTTGCGTATTGGAAATCTATGGGAAACTCTGCTTCAAACTCTCCCATCATAAATTTCTTATTGGCATCTTGATCGAAAGATTCAATCATGTGTAACGAATTCCCTGATGCTCGTCTTCAAAGAAAACCGGGAGCAATGCGTCGGCATGTAAGAATCCTTTTCTGGTCAATTCGATGCGACCCTCTTCAATGGTTAACATTCCATTTTCCAAGTGCTGTTGAAACTGGCTGTTCCATCGCTGAGTGATATCAACGCCGAACTTGTCCTGAAAATAGTTCACATCCAGATAACCTCTTTTTAACAGCAAAATCATTTCGCGAATCAAGAGCTGATGCTGGGTCGGCTTGAAACCTCGCCCTAAAGGCAACTTCCCGTGCTCCGTTAGATCCGATTGATATTCTTTCATGTCCGCCTTGTTTTGATAGTGAACTCCCGAAACATGACCAAAACTAGCGATGCCGGTGGCGATCAAATCCGACCCTTGCCATAGGTTATCTCGATAGCTGAAGTTCACTTTACTATCATCTTTCACCACCGTGTAAGCGCTGCTGATTTTGTAACCTGCTTGCAAAAATTCATCATAGGCATAATTAAGCCATGCGCGTTTCGTCTCCCAGTCGGCAACCGGCGTTTCTATTTTTTCTCCAAGAATATCTTTCGAATAGACCGTATTGTACGGGAGCTCCATTTGATAAATCGTGATCGATTCGGGTGACAACTTAATTGCTTCTGAAATGTTATATTTCCAGTTATCCCAGGTTTCTCCTACCATGCCCGAAATCAGGTCGATGTTCACATTGTCAAAATCTGCGGCAGCAATCCAATCCCAAGCGCGGTAAACCTCTTTTGACAGATGCGCTCGCCCGTTCTCTTCAAGCACCGCATCCGAAAAGTTCTCAATTCCTAGGCTAAGCCGCGTAACCCCAAGCTCTTTTAGCGTCTTGATTTTGTTTTCCTGCAACGTCCCCGGTTCACATTCAAACGTGACTTCCTCTGCCAAATCCCAATTAATATTTTTGCGCAGTCGATCCACCAATGAGACCAACTGGCGTGAACTGAGAAACGAAGGTGTACCACCACCAAAATAAACAAAACGGAATGGCCGTCCACCCATTACCGGCAATTGACTTACCAGCTCAATTTCACGGCAAAGTGCAGAAACGTATTTCTCTATTTCTTTCGCGTTTTGGTCAGTAAAGACTTTGAAATAACAAAACTTACATCGCTTTCGGCAAAACGGAATGTGAATGTATAAGCCTAATGGTGTTTCCGCTATCGGCGGGGAGTGCAGGGCATTCGTAACCTCGTCAAGCTGGTCATTCTTCCACTGAGAGAAGGGAGGATAGTTTGAAATAAAATAACTACCGACTTCTGTTTTCGTTGATTCAGATGACATATGTGAAGAGGGGTTAAACGAACTAAAAAATTAAACGACCGCATTGATCATTCACTACCTAGACAATAGACAACACCGCGATCAGTCGCAATAACGAGCTTG
Source organism: Planctomycetota bacterium (assembly GCA_029979005.1). GTDB lineage: Bacteria > Planctomycetota > Planctomycetia > Pirellulales > Pirellulaceae > Mariniblastus. Next base: position 8,082 of record JAPOIJ010000069.1, read on the forward strand.
CCAAAAGCAGCCGCAGGAGAACTCAGAAAACCGCCATTGAACTGCTTTTCCCATGTAACCTCGCCCTTTTCAAGCTCGATTTCGTAAAAGCGTCCATCTGTGGAACCGACAAAAACGCGACTACCTACAATGACCGGACTCGACTCAACCTTGGCCTTCAGGGTAACCGACCATTTACGTTTTCCTGTTTCTCTATCAAGGCAATAAACTGCCCGATTACGAGCACCAAAGACGACGTATTTTGCAGTAACTGCGGCACTGCCGCGAACCGACGCTTGCCCCTGTTCACTAACAAACGACCAGTCAATCTTGGGGTTCCTCCAATTAACAGCAACAAATTCAGCCTGTTCGGTTCCAAAAAAAACCTGGTCACCAAAGGTCGCAGGCGTCGATTGGGTCGGCGAAAAAATGTCAGTGCTACCGACTTCCTTGCCTTGATCAAGATCAATCACATGTAAGAAACCATCACAACCCGCAACAAAGGCTCGATTTTGAGCGACAGTTGCCGAGCATTGAATTTGGTCGGGCGTTTCCAATTCCCAAATGGACTTACCATCTGCAACATTAAGGAAATAGAGCTTTCCATCTTGAGAGCCAAACAACACATTACCTTTGAAAAAGTTGGCACTCGAATTGATCTCACCACCCGTTTCAATTTTCCAAACTAATTTACCGTCCGTATCGACACAGTGAAAAAAACCATCAATGTCGCCTACAAATATTTTTCCGTCCTGATAGGCAGGCGAAGCGGCGATGCCAATCCCAAGTTTGATCTCCCAATTTTTCTCGCCAGTTTCAAAATCAATTGAAAATAGTTTGCCGTCCATATCCGCAGCGTAAACTGTTTTTTTTCCATTCGGCAATTCGACGATCAGTGGCGTTCCCTCGAACCCCCCCTGAGGAACCTTGAATTCCCAAACGACATCAAGCTTGGTGGGGAGCGTGGTCGTCGCAACGCCGCTCGACTGGGCATTACCTCGAAAAACAGGCCAGCCGGCACTAGTTTTTTTCTTTGGATCATCGTCGGCACGTGCCAAACCCGCGGGAGAGACGTGTCCGAGACTGAACAAAACAAAACAAAACATTAAGACAAATTCCAGCCTGAGCTTTGAAGACAATTTGCTCTCCAGAGCACTCACGGTATTTCGAGGCTTGTTGTTCATTCTTTTACTCACACCAGCAGAAAATCGAGTCAACTACGCGCCTCCCCCGAAGATCCGCAAGAGACAAAAAACTGCTTACCTGGGGCAGCTAACCGACATCATAAGAAAAAAAACGGAAGACTCAAAACTGGATTTTAACGCACGGCCTTAAAAAGCGTTTTGGTAAATTCCCAGCAGTGATTCCTGATTGACATCACGCGGATTAAAAGTCCCCGTCCATTGAACCGCCGCCGCTGCGGCAAGTTCCGGCATTTGCTCCGCCTCGACACCACATTGGTCAAGTTTTACGCTCAATCCCGCGGCTTCGATCAAGCCCGTCAAAAACTCCGCGAGCCCCTCTGCTCCAGAGGACGGAGATGGTAGTCCGGGAAGCGACTCCGTCGTTCCCAATAATTCTTGATACCAAGCGTTAAAATGAATCCCGTTATAGCGAACGACATGCGGTAACATTAATCCAACCGCCTGCCCGTGGGCAGTTCCATAAGAAGCCGTTAACGGATTGGCTAACGCATGGCTTGCACCTAACATCGAGTTTTCAATTGCTACGCCGGCATACGCCGCCCCCAGTTGCATAGCAGCTCTGGCCTCAAGATTACCGGGATCTTTCAGAACCTTTGTAAAATTGCCAGCAAGTAAACGCCAGGCTTCTCGGGAGTACATAATCGAAACTGGATTACGCCGCTTCGTCACGAAAGTCTCTACGGCATGGGAAACGGCATCTATCCCAGTCAACGCGGTCACTAACTCGGGCTGTGTAAGCGTTAGTTCTGGATCGAGAATGGCTATTCGACAACTTGCCTTTTTGTCGCCACAAGCCATTTTCACATGTGTTTTTGAGTCCGAGATCAGCGCAAATGACTGCATCTCGCTCCCCGTGCCCGCTGTGGTCGGCACAGCGATCATCGGCAACATCGGTTGAGTTGCCTTCCCAACCCCATGGTAATCGTGCATCGTCCCACCGTTGGTGTAAACGAAATTGATCCCCTTCGCGCAATCCATTGAACTCCCACCACCGAGACCGATCAACAACTCAGGTTCACAGTGCTTCGCAAACGCGAGCCCACGGTCAATGTCCTCGGTCGTCGGATTTTCATGAGCTCCATCAAAGCAATGCGCGGCGATTCCAACTGCCGTCAACGACTGAATCGCCCGCTCCACGTGCCCGGCGGCAATGATTCCAGGATCCGTAACGATTAGCACCCGTGTGACATTAAAACCACCGGCCAACTCACCCACCCGATCAAGTGATCCTTGTCCGCAGACAACGCGGGTACGAAGATTGAAATCAAATTCCTGCATGCTACTTCGAAAGTGTTAGTGAAACGGACCGGGATTGCCTGGCTGGGCAACTAAGCTCAACAAAATCGATTTTTTAACCCGCCACTAAAGCTGCGACTTTTTCTTCGGGCATCTGGTAAGCTCTTGAACGGAATAGGAAATCAATCAGGTTTCCTTCATGCGGCTGTAACCAGTTCAAACGATTCGTCGGAATCGGGCCGATGTTCAACCGGTCGATGTTAGTTGCGTCCGTTAGTTGATCAATCCAGTCCAAGTCTTCGGTAATCGCTGTTCCAACGAGTGTCGATCCGGCCGCCTTGATCATTTGATCTTGCGGACATTTTACGACACTGACGAACGGGAACATGAATTCCTTACTGGCGATCTCACACTGCGGATTGGCCGCATGTGCAACGATCGGCCGGATGTAGGAACAACGTTCTTTTTCAACCAAGCGATCTCCGTAAGGCTCAGTTGCATCCCTCACCCCTTCAGCCTTTAAATCCTGCTGAACCATAGCGAGGATGGCTTTGCCGACTCCGTCAGTCGTGAACGCCGCAAGCCCCGAATCAGGATGCTCGGGCGGCAAGGCTTCAATTGGCCCCAAACGCTGTGCAATCGCATCGGCAATTTCATCGGTATGTCGGGATGCAAAAATTCCGGAACAGTTGATACAGCTACGGCCACCGTTGATGTAAACCGACTCCACCATTACGTCGAGATATTTCTCCCAGTCATCCACACAATCGTCACCGAGGAAAATTTTCGAGAATCCGGGACCATGAACCTGAACCTTCGGATTCCCTGCGTATTGGTCAATTGTCTTTTGAGACCCAAATATCATGCTTCGAGAGCAGGAAGTCAGTAGCGCCCCGCCAACATCGTGACCACCGGGATAAAGTGAAATGACTTCTTTCGGGATTCCAGCTTTTTCAAAAGCAGAGGCAACCCGATACGCTGTCCAAGGTTCCGACGACCCCGGCTTAAGAACCAGCCCCATCTGCAGCGGTACGACTGGAAGCCAAAGGGTGTGGACGCCGGGTGAATTTGACGGCAATACCGCCCCTAGGACGGGAGTCTGCGCCTGCAAACTGACCACCACACCTCGAGACTCCATCCCATAACCGCGACTAAGAATATTAAGATCCAAACCGCGTGTCAGGCATTGTAAAATCTCGGTCATGTTCCGCATCACGAAACAGTTCTTTTGCATATTCGAGCGGCACATGTGTTCCGGCAATCCGGTCGACGCCGACTGGTGCACGACGAATTCATCCGCCGTTTGCGTTCCCGAACCAAGCGGCAGGGTCTCGTTCTCAAAAAGATCCGCCGCATGCGCAACCTTGGCAATTAGATCTTCGATCGAAAACTGCTTGAGAATTTTTCGAGCCTCGCTGGCTTTCCGCATGTCGCGACTAACCAAACCACCGTTGGCCGAGCTGACTCTTGCAATCGGTTCGCCGGTATTAAAATGAACCACATCAGTTGTTTCGAGGGACTCATAAGGTTTGCCCCAACGAATGGCAGGTATCTCAAGCACTTGTCAAAACTCCAATTGATTTACGAATCTAGCAGTAGCGACCAAGCTCAAATGCAAAAGATGGTTGATCTCTGGCAATCCAATTTGTCGCAACAACACTCTGACGCGAGTTAACTCACGTTGATTTCACTAATAAACACCGACGGTTGTCGCTGCCGCGATCTCGTGAAACGGCCTTACACCACTGACCCCATCCCACGGGAAGGTCTCAAACGGCATTTCTCGCTCTCCTTCGTCTCGTTCTAGAAAACCGGGAACGAAGAACTCTGAAGTCAACGTCGTTAATTTTACCCGACCGGTTTCACCAAACCCGACAACCGAGTTGTGATCGTCAAAGCTAACAACCTCCGTAACCGCTCGCGGCTGGGGGGCATAATAAGAAATCTTGTACTTCTCTTCAGCCGTTACCGGTTTGCTACAGGCCAAACCCATCAGCGTATTACCGTAAGTTGGTGTCATGTAGATTCCGCTCTCTTCAGGGGGGCCACCGAATAATTCTTCCACACAGTATCGCGTCCACTGCGGGGTAAACTCAGTTCCACCCGAAAAGATTCCGGTAATCCCGGTTTCTGCGAGCGTCGTTCCTCGCTCTTCCAGACCAAGACAAAGAGACTCGATCAGCTTCGGAGTTCCAAACATGCATTTGATGTTGTGGTTCGCCGTCAAAATGGTCACGGCCTGATCAATACAATGTTTTTTGTATTCCTCTAAATGTTCCATCCAGCCTTTTTTGATTAGCTTGACGACCCAGCGTGGATCAAGATCGATGCAGAAACTAATACCGCCGCGGACCTGAGCTAAATGCTCAACCGCAAGCCGAAGCCGACGTGGACCGGATGGCCCGAGCATCAGCCAATTACCGCCTTTAGGAAAATACTGGTCAGGCAATGTTTCGCTGAATACCTCATAGTCAATTCGAAAATCATCTACGACGACGCGACTCTTGGGAACGCCCGTTGTCCCTCCCGTCTCAAACACGTAGGTTGGCCGATCGGCATGATCTTTCATCCGCCAACGCTCAACCGGTCCACCCCGCAACCATTCGTCTTCGAAAAGCGGAAACTTTTTCAGGTCGTCGTAGACCTTGACTTCAGTAAGAGGATCGAAGTTCAATTCGGCTTTCTTGGCAAGCCAGAAAGGGCACCCAGTCGAATCGTGAAAGTGACGCTGGACTGTATTGTAAGTGTGTTCGTCAAGCCGATCTTTGGCTTGTTTCACAGCTGTTTCAAGATCAATTTGGGTCGTTGACATGGTACTCGCGTAATCAGGTTAGTGCCAAAAAAGTGGATTTTGTAAGAATACTATAACCGACGATCAGCAAACGTCGTAACGCTCATTCGACCGTCTAAAACCGTTAAAAAGAACAGCCTCAGCATCAAATACGCCGAGACGCCAAATTATCGGAGCAAAATCGGCCTTTGAAAACAATCCGCTAATCCCAAGGAATCGGCTGAAAAAGAGCAGATCTTCAAGATCACGAGCAAATCTAAATTACATCGTGACTCTGATTCGGATTTTACGGCAAGATACGCAGGGAATCCCGCCTATCCGACCCAATCCCTTTTCATGAAATGAACGTCGATGTTCATCCGTAATACCCTAATTATTCGACGCTTCAGCCCCACCATCCAGCTTGAGTTGGCTGTGAAGATAATTTGCTCGCTCAACGTTCCGTTCGTCCGTGTCCAACTCCGAGTCGCGAAGTTTTTGCAAATGAGCGGGTTGGGTTCGAATGAACAGTTGATTGACTTCCGGGATTTCCAGATCGCCTATGAGTCCGAGATTAATTCCCATGCGGACGCGAGACAGCAAAAACATGGTTTCCTCAGAACTAATCTGCTGGGCATTTTGAAGTGTGCCATAAGCCCGGCTTACTTGCTCGAACAGATCATTTTGTTTTTCATTAATCAAAAAATCTCTTGCCTTACGCTCGTAATCAATCACGACAGGAATCACATCACCAACCTGATCGATCAAATCATTTTCAGATTTTCCGAGAGTGATCTGATTACTTACCTGATAAAAATCTCCCATCGCCTGCGTACCTTCACCATACAATCCGCGTACAACGAGATTGATTTTCTGAAGACTTCGAAAAACTTTTTCAATTTGCTGCGTGATCACCAAGGCAGGGAGGTGCACGAGCACACTCACTCTCATCCCCGTCCCGACGTTGGTTGGGCAAGCTGTCAGGTATCCTAGCTTTGGATGAAAAGCATACGTCAACTGACTTTCTATTCGATCGTCCAAATCGTTGATTTGGCCCCAGGCTCCCACCAGATCCAAGCCGCTCTTCATGACCTGAATTCGGAGATGGTCTTCTTCATTGACCATCAGGCTCAATCGTTCCTGCTGATCGATTGCAACCGCGCGGGCACCGTCAGAGTTTGCGTGCTCGCGGCTAATTAGCTGGCGTTCCACTAAAAACTGACGATCCAAAGTTTGCAAATCGGCGACATCAATGAACGTTAGATCTTTTAATTCAGCTTTATTCGTCAATCGCTCACGCACAGTCGATTCAATGTTTGCGCGATCAATGTCAGTACACCGCCGAATGAATGGGTAATCGGCGAGATTGCGAGCGAGACGAATTCGACTGCTCATGACAATATCCGATTCTGGACCACAGCCTTTCAGCCATTCTCCGCAACGATTTGCCATCTCATCCAGAATCATTGGGAGCCTCCTTCGTCTGCAGGCTCATCAGGAATCATCTCTGCATCACTTGAATTTCGTCGCCACCCGCCTTTTTCCAGAGTTGCAATTCGATCTCGCAACTCGGAAGCCTCTCCATAATCCTCGCGAGCGATTGCAACGACGAGTTGATCACGCAATTGAACCAAAGTGAACAGGCGATTCACACGATCAGCATCTGCCTGTTCCAGCAAACCCATCCCGACGCCCATGCGTATTTTGGAAAGACACTGCATGATGTCCTCATGACTCTCACTGTCTTCATCCTCAAGATCGAGGCGGCAGAGCTTTTCTAGCGATTCAGCAGCGTCTCTTCGCAACCCTTCACGGTTCTGCTCTATCAGAAAACGCCGGGCTTCCCGCTCGTACTTGATCAATCGGGGAACAATCGCCGTCACCTGCTCAATCAGCGAATCTTCATCCATTCCGAGTGTCGCCTGGTTGCTAACTCGAAAAAAATCACCCACGGCTGAATCGCCAAATTCGCCTCGCGCAACCACATTAAGACGCTGCAAACTCCGCATCACCTTTTCAACTTGGCCAGTCATCACCAACGCTGGAAGATGCATCAACACACTCACTCGCATCCCCGTCCCAACATTTGCGGGACAGGCAGTTAAATATCCCAACTGCTGACTGAAAGCATACGTCAACTGACTCTCAACACGATCGTCAATTGCACTTATCTGTCGCCATGCTGCCTGTAGATCCAAATCACTGCGGTTGACTGTGATTCGCAAGTGATCTTCTTCATTGATTGAGTAACTTGCCAACTCTTCCCAGGGGAGCTCACGGGAGACCGCAGCTACATCGGGCTCCGAGGAAGTAGCCTCATTGACGTCACTCGCCCCCGCCACTCGCTCAGTCGTCTCGCGCGACGGAGAACTAACCAGCTGTAAATCCATCAAAAACTGCCGCTCCAGCGCGTTGAGCTCGAAAGAATCCAACAGCGTCAGCTCACTCAAAATTTCATCGTTCGCCATCCCATTTTGAACGACGGACTCTATCTCCAATCGCTGATCATCAGAACATGTGCTGATAAACGGAAAATCCGCAATGTTTCTTGCAAGTCGAATTCGACTACTGATGACAATATCATTTGGTTCTATTGGCACGTCACTCACCGGCAGGTCCTTCGCCTTCGATCTGACGAATCTGATCGCGAATCTGAGACGCTTTTTCGTAGTCCTCTTGCTCGACAACTTCTTTCATCTGGCGACGCAAACGGATTAGCTCGGTTTGAGATTCCGTGTCGGTGATGCCTCGCTTAGGCTGTTTTCCAACATGCTGGTTATCACCATGCACGTTAATCAATAAGGGCTCAAGATCCTCTCCAAAAAAGACATAATCGTGCGGGCAGCCTAAACGTCCACCTTGACGAAATTCATAAAACGAAATTCCGCAGATCGGACATTCCTTCGCATCCAACTCCCGCAAGTCATCCGCAGTCTGCTCAAGTGGTTTTAATTGTTTCGACATTACGTCGGAGATAACCGGGGCATCTTCGGATGAATCACCTGTCTCGAGGTAGCTCTTGGCGCATTCGGGACAAAGGTGCAACGCAAGCAAGTCATCACCGGTAAGATCCGTGATGTGAAACGTCGCCTGCTTTTGGCATTTTTGGCATTTCATATTTTTATTTAATCGGCCGCAATCCTGAGCCGACATTTCTAGTTTGGGTCTGCTTTATCGATCCATCGGTAAAAGCTGTCTTCAAATTTTATCCCTCCGACGAATAAGGTACAAGGTTTATTGAAAACGCTGGCATTCTCCGGTTTATTTTCCGATCTCCTTAATTAAATAAAAACGTCCTTCCGCTCCATTTAACGCGGACATTGCCGGTGTTTGCTGCCCCCGTTAAGCTATTTGGGTCGAACAATCGCTCTGAGTTCAGCGTTTCTCATTATTTCTCCGTTTCGAGACACAGACTGGATTTCGCAGATCTCTCGCGTCAGAAGGCCAACTCAAACTCACCCAACCCGATCCTTAAGCAAGTTAAAAGTACCGTCACGATGGCTTCTTTTCCTGACAAAAAAACATTTACAGAGATGGCAGGTGATTACGATGCGATTCCCATTTCGCGTCGCCTGCTTTCAGATTCACTCACGCCTGTGTCGGCCTTTCGAAGAATCGACAACGGCAATACTGCCTGTCTGTTTGAATCCGTTATCGGCGGCGAAAATGTAGGTCGCTACAGCTTTCTCGCCATCGACCCTCAAGTTCAAGTCGCTTCGTTTGGCAAGCAAGTCACTGTTACGGAAGACGGGAACTCGAATTCCTACCCGTGCGAAAATCCCCTTGAAGAAATTCGTCGACGGATCAACTTACACAAAGTCGCCCAATTCCCGGACATGCCGCCTTTTACTGGCGGAGCGGTAGGCTATGCCGGATATGATGTTGTTCGCTACGTCGAAGACCTACCGAATGCTCCGGACGATGACCGCAATCTTCCCGACATGTCATTTGCTTTTTACGACCGAATGCTGGTGTTTGACCATATCACCAAAACCATCACGGTCGTCGCTTTAGCGTGGACCAAAAAACACGACAGCCTCGATGCAGCTTTTGAAGATGCCAATCGTCGTATCGACGAAATGCTGGACTGTTTGAACAAGCCTGAAACAGATCTTCTCTGTCTTGATGCCGACCTTCCCACGGGAGCACCACCTGAGTTCTCCTCCAATTTCACACAAGAACAATTTGAGCAAGCGGTTCTCGACTGCATTGAGTACATCCGCGCGGGTGATATTTTCCAAGTTGTTCTCAGCCAAAGGCTCCAAATTGAAATCCATTGCGACCCCTTTGAGATTTATCGAAGCCTTCGCGTCATGAATCCCAGTCCGTTCATGTTCTTCTTACGCACCGACCAAACAACACTTGTCGGCAGTTCTCCTGAAATCATGTGCCGCGTCGTAAACAATGAAATGACAGTACGCCCATTAGCAGGTACACGTAAGCGAGGAAAAACCCCTCAAGAAGACCAGGAACTCGAACAAGAACTCCTTGCCGACGAGAAAGAACTGGCTGAACACGTGATGCTTGTAGATCTGGGGCGCAACGACGTTGGCCGAGTCGCACAATATGGATCGATTGAAATTCCTGACCGAATGGTGGTGGAACGATACAGCCACGTCATGCATATCTCGTCTACCGTTACCGGACAACTGCAAGACTCGGCCGACGCGTTCGATGCGTTAATGGCAAGCCTTCCCGCAGGAACTGTCTCTGGCGCACCCAAAGTACGGGCGATGGAAATCATTGATCAGTTCGAACCCCATCGACGCGGGCCTTACGCCGGAGCGGTGGGCTACATCGACTACTCCGACAATATGGATACGTGTATTGCCCTGAGAACCATGGTCATCAAGGACAATGTCGCCTACGTTCAAGCCGGCGCAGGAATTGTGGCAGATTCCAACCCAACGAGCGAATACGAAGAGACGTTAAACAAAGCCAGAGGACTGCTTCGGGCAATTCAGATGACGCACAAAAGAGTCCAGGCCTCTTCGTAAATTTCGCATTGGACAGTTATTTAAGGAATCCGGGGATGCAAACATTTTATGATGGATGCTGGCATTCAAGCGCTACAACTTTTGACGTCACCAATCCATTCGACCAACAGATTATTGCCACCGTTCCTGCCTGTACCGTAGAAGATATTCATCACGCTGTTACCGGATTGACCGCTGGCGCAAAAACGATGCGGGCCATGCCGGCCTGGCGACGAGCAGAAATCCTTGACAAAGCTGCAGCATTACTAAAAGCCAATCGCAGTCGATTGGCAGAACAGTTATCGCGTGAAGAAGGGAAACCGCTGAGAGAGTCGCTTGCTGAAGTCGACCGCTCCGCAACAACGCTTCAGCTTTCGGCTGACTTAGCTAAGCAAATCCATGGGGAAGTGATCCCCCTCGATGCCACGCGGGGCGGGGAGAACAAGCTTGGATTCACGATTCGTATTCCCTGTGGAATTGTCGCCGCAATTACTCCATTTAATTTCCCTCTTAATCTGGTATGCCACAAAGCGGGTCCCGCCATCGCTGCCGGCAATGCAGTTCTAATCAAACCCGCGAGTGAAACTCCTTTGTCGGCACTCAGCCTGACCGAGATTTTCCTGGAGGCTGGACTTCCCGAAGATTCAATTGCCTGCGTGACAGGAAGCGGTTCGAAACTGGGAGATGCGATTTGTCGAGACCAGCGGATTCGAAAAATCAGTTTCACCGGCAGTCCCGAGGTCGGAAAAAAGATCTGTAGTGCGGCAGGACTAAAACGAATAACGATGGAACTTGGCTCCAACAGCCCAATCATCATTCTTCCTGACGCTGACATGAACAAAGCGATCAACTCTGTGGCCACCAATGGATTTGCTAATGCTGGGCAAGTCTGCATTTCAACCCAACGCGTGATTACACTTCCTGAAACACATGAAGAAATTGTCTTTCGCGTCGCCGAAGACATAAAAAAAATCACCGTGGGTGACCCGCTCGCCAAGGGAACCCGCATGGGACCCATGGTGCGCATTGAAGATGCAATACGTGTTGAACAATGGATTGGCGAAGCGAAGTCATCCGGCGCACAAATCGTTTGTGGAGGAGAGCGAGATTCCGCAATTCACGCGCCCACGCTGATAGACCACGCGACAGCTGAGATGAAAGTCGTTCAGGAAGAGCTGTTTGGACCTGCTGTTGCTGTCATTGAAGCCGCTAACCTCGACGAAGCAATTCGAATGGCTAATGATTCACGTTTCGGACTTAGTGCAGGAGTGTTTACCGAGAATATCAACCTTGCCATGCGATTTGCCAACGAAATAGAGTCAGGCAACATTCATATAAATTGGGGGTCGCAGTGGCGAGCCGACGGGATGCCCTACGGCGGCCTGAAAGAAAGTGGGCTCGGCAAGGAAGGCCCCCGATACGCAATCGAAGAAATGACCGAATCGAAAATGATCGTCATCCACTGAGTTCCATCGATCGCTCCCTGTCCTTCGTCGGTCAAATTATGTAGGACAGCATTTTTCGGACAATCAAAATACGTTACGGCAATCGACGGCATTGCCCCTCGGTGGTTAGACTAGATAACTGCAAGCAAATTCCAAGGACTGAACTTTCTGTGAAAATACTACTCAATCAAGACGAACTGGACGCCGGTGTCGAACGACTCGCTCGTGAAATCAATGAAACATACGGAAACCGCCCCCTGACCATTGTTGGTGTATTGACCGGCAGTTTTATTTTAATGGCCGATTTAATTCGAAAACTAGAAATGCCGCTGCGCGTCGGAGTCGTCCAGACCAGCAGCTATGAAGGAACAGAGCGAGGCGCTCTCAGCATCAACTCGGAAATGATGCTCGACATTGCCGGAAGGGACGTCATCTTGATCGATGATATCTTTGACACCGGCAACACTCTCCAGGAAGTAACCCAGTTGATGAAAAACCTCGGCCCTAACAGTTTGAAGTCCGCTGTTTTGCTCCTCAAAACAGGACGACAGGAAGTCGACTGGGTGCCCGAATTTGTAGCCTTCGACATTCCTGATGAATTCGTTGTCGGGTATGGACTTGACTTCAATGATGAATATCGAAATCTACCTTACTTAGCCTGCCTAGAGCCAGCCGACCTCCCTAACACTGACAGCTAAAATTTGGCGAGGTTCGTCAAGAAACTCGCAACAGGATTTGCCGCAATGAACAATACACCTGGCGATCAAAATAAAACATCGCCGGTGTTGCCCGAAGATTCTTTGCCACGCAAGATTGCGATAGTCAGCCGCCGCTTTTGGCCGTATTCGGGAACTACGGAATTCGCGGTTGCGGACCTAGCTTCTCAAATCAAACGGCAAGGTCACACCGTAGAAATTTTGACGGTTCGCTGGGAGAAAAACTGGCCTCTGCATTTTGATTACGATGAAATTCCCATTCGCCGAATCAATCGATCGCAATCCCACCCGTGGCGATCGTTTCGCTACCTACGATCCCTCACCCGGGAATTGAGCCAACTGAACTTGGACGGCATTATTGTTTTTGGACTCGATGAAGAAGCCTGGGCGGTAAGCCGCACATTTTCAGGAAAAATCCCGTTCGTTATCCGCATCGACAATCACTTTCCCGGAGCCAAACCGGGAGGCCCAGCGCTCACTCCACGGCAACTTTTCGCAGTCAATTCAGCACAGTGCCTTTTGGTCGATTCCCGGGCAACTCAAATAAAAATCCAGGAACAATCAGGCGTCACCAACACGAAGGTGATCGTCGCTCCCGAAGGAATCTTACTAGATAAAATAAAAAAACGTCGGCAATCACTGCAAGGTGATGCTCGAGTCGCCATCTCCGACGCACATCCTGTCCTCCTGATTGGCTCTAATCAACCTTTGGTCGTTTGCGGAGCACCGCTCGACGGAGACCCCGGCCTACTCAACCTCCTTGATGCATGGCCCAAAGTGATCGCACAATTCCCCAAGGCGAAGCTCTGGATTCTCGGCGATGGTTCGAAGGGGAAAGAGGTCTGGACAAATATCCTAGAAAAACATCTTGTCCAATCCGTCGTTATGCCGGGGAGCTTTGACGATACGCATGAAATATTTCAGGCCGCTGATCTTTACGTTCACCCTTTAAAATCCGATGAAAGCTGCGGATTTCTTGCTAGAGCGCTGGCTGCAGGCGTGGGAGCCGTGGTAACCTCAACCGAGTTCACTGAATCAGTCATTGAAAACAACGTCAGCGGTCTGGTAGTTCACGCCGACGATCCGCGAGCACTCGGGGATGCCATGTGTCTTGCTCTGGGCAACCCTGACTTAAGAAGACGCCTAGGAGAAGAAGGTCGAGTGTCAGCAATCAAAAAATTTGATATTCAAAAATCGGTCGACGAATTCCTAAGACCATTTGAAAAACAATCGATACTCAGTGATCCGAATTCTAGCTCAACCGACAGGGACAATCTGTGAATTATCGGATCTTGTTTACAATTGAGAGCCTGTTTGAGTTAGGACCTGTCCAAGAATTGAAGATCCTGACAGACGCTCTGGCTGCCAGAGGGTACGATGTTCATCTCGCCATCCTCGGAGAGCAACGTAGCGAGGCAAATCAATGGCTCCACCCCGAGATCAAGGTTCACCTACTTAATCAGGACGATCGAACTCCACTCCACTCCCTTCGCGACTGCTTTTCGATCGTGCCTGAACTGCGAAAACTGATCCACACTCTTTCGCCCGATTTAGTGCATGCCTGGTGCGGCCAAGCTGAGATTCTCACGCTGATTGCCACTCGAAACCTACCCTTGATGCAACCACTGCCATTTAAGCACCTGATAAGCACACGGCTTACCGTTCCCCGCGAAATGGGTTTGAGACAACAAATCTTCGAAAACTACCTCGGAGACAACCCGAATTTTACAATCGTCGCTCCCCACGCCTCCATCAAAACAAAGTTAATTGAATCCGGGAAATTGAAATCGCAAATCGAAATTATTTCTAACTCGGTAAACCCTTCTCAAGACGCACAACAATCATCGGTTCGAGGAGCACTTAGAAAACAATTAGGTCTACCACAGGACACTTATCTCGCAGGCACAGTCGCCCCCCTGGTTCATCGCAGTCGATTAAAAGACCTAATTTGGGCTACTGACCTTTTAACCTGCATTCGCCAAGACTTCCATTTCTTGATCATGGGAACCGGTCCTCAATTGAATCGCTTACAAAGATTTGCAGGACTGACGGAAGCAGCCAACCATATTCATTTCATTAGCCACCCGGAACCGTCGTTAATTCAAGGGCTCGATTTCTATTGGCACCCCCATTTCCAAGAACCAATTTCGGCAAATTTGATCTCAGCGATGGCCGCAGAAATCCCCGCCATCGCAGTCTACGGGGAAGGAACCGAAGAAATCATTCGCCATCAGGAAACCGGATTCGCCGTGAATTTTGGCGCACGTGACGAGTTTGCACGCTGGACGAAGTTCTTGATTGAAAAACCGGAAGATTCAAAAGTTTTAGCCCAACAGGGCCGCGAGTTGGTCGAAGGTGCGTTCCCAGGCAATGCAATGGTGAACAGCTACATCTCCCTCTATGAAAAAAAAATCAAATCAGCCAAACTCCTCTAACCACCTTGGCAGATTTCCACTGCAATCGATTCTTGCCTCGGTCTCGAACGATCACAACGAATCAGCTTTCGTCGATGTAACTTCCCGCTCCGCTGACTTTCCGAGATATCTCAAAAGTAATCCGGTAAGAATTAATCCGCCACCCACGATGGTTGTTAAAGCTGGAGTGGCGTTCTCAGCCGACTGATGCCAGGCAACAATAACCCAAACCGGAACTAGTAATGGTGCCCCCAGCGTCAACCCGGATGCCTCATGGCTGGAA
>JAPOIJ010000043.1 GCA_029979005.1 Planctomycetota bacterium
GCCATTTGGAAGCATTTTCTTTACTACTCCCGGCAAATGTTGGCTTGCTTTTCAAAAGAACGCAGATTTTCAATGTGAGTTATCTGCTTTCTATTGATTCTACGACAGCGGCAAACTCTTATACTTCGCGCTACCCGTGAGCATTTTCGACAGCCCGGGGCTTTTGGCATCCTTGGGATCCCGGTGATTGAAACAGGCATTTCCAAAAAACGATCTGCGACTTCGAGCGTTTTTGTGGTGAAGCCCCTTTTAAATGCCGTCAATCCAGCGGTTTGGCATCCAATAATTTGGCTAGACACCAGGCGCTGGTTTTTCCGAAAGCTTGCAAATCGTCTCGAATTGTTTTTTCGTTACCGGCTGAACGGAAAGACGAGAACCCTTTTGCAACAGCACCATTCCTTCAAGACTCTTAACCGTTCGCAGTTCGTCCAGCGACACCAGACGTTTCAGTTTTTTGACTAATTTGATGTCGACCATAAACCAGCGAGGGGTCTCCTGCTTTGACTTAGGATCAAAATGTTTATCTTTTGGATCAAAGGCGGTAAAGTCCGGATAAGATTCCTTGACGATTTTTGCGGTTCCAGCAACTCCGGGGGGTTTCGCGTTACTGTGGTAAAACAGTACCTGATCCCCTTTTTTCATATCATCCCGCATGAAGTTCCGTGCTTGATAATTTCGCACACCATCCCAGCACGTTGTTTTATTTTTTTCCTCGGCCAGGTCATCAATCGAGTAAACCAGCGGCTCAGATTTCATCAACCAGTATCGTGTAGCATCTGCCATGATCTTTACGCATCCTTTAGAAAACTAAACTAACCTTGCAAGCACCGACTCTCGACATGGCAACAGTCGCTAAGAGACTGCACGGATAACTGAACCTGCGAGATTCATTCAAAAACGATTCATTCAACAACGACTCAAAATCTCGGGAATCAACGTCATGCCCGTCGCACTTGCCGCGGACTAGCTTTTTGCCGCGCGTAGGTTGCCCTGTCGGAAAGCTTCGGCCATTGCTTGAGGCACTTCAGATTCAGCCAGAACTAACTGAGCCTTTTGGCTCGCCACGTCCGCTTTCATTTCTTGCTCGGTCGCGATCGCGTCGGCACGTCGTTTTTCAGCCGCCGCCTGTGCGACACGTGTGTCCGCTTCCGCTTGATCTGCCTGCAGCCGTGCACCGATATTCTCGCCAACATCGATGTCGGCGATGTCAATCGAAACAATCTCGAATGCGGTGTGAGCATCCAGACCACGCTCAAGAACAGCGCGAGAAATACGATCGGGGTTTTCTAGAACGTCTTGATGACGATCCGAAGAACCAATTGAGGAAATAATCGACTCGCCAACCCGAGCAATAATGGTTTCCTCAGTAGCACCGCCAATCAATTGCTCAAGATTCGTCCTCACGGTAACCCGCGCGCGGATTTTTAACTCAACGCCGTCTTTCGACATCGCACTGAGAAAATTCTTTCCACTTCGCTCTGGATCCGGACAGTCAATCACTTTGGGATAGACCGAAGTCCGAACGGCATCCATCACGTCTCGCCCCGCCAAATCAATCGCAGCGGACCGATCAAAGTCCAAATCAATATTGGCTCGCTGTGCTGCAATGATGGAATTGGTCACTTTCATTACATCGCCACCGGCAAGGTAATGAGCTTCGAGCTGCTCAGTACTAATTCCATTCTTGCGACTGATATTCAAACCAGCTTGTTTGGCCATTACTTTTGCTTTCACAATCATGTCTGGCCGAACTTTTCGAAAACCCATCGTGATCAAACTGACGAGACTAACATCCGCCCCCGACGTGTACGCTTGCACCCAAAGCTTTCCGTAACGAGCGAAGGCAAGTAATAAACCGAGCGCGATAAATACAAGCACGCCAGCTGCGGCAATTAGTAGAATCTTTCCGTTATCACCTTGCCCTAGTAACAGATCACGAATTTGAATGGTATGGATCAACTGCACGGACGTCCTCGGCATTGGTTGGAAGTTGATGGATCGAAATGTGTTCAATGGCTGCTCAACTCTGCAGCCTCACACTACTTTCATGATAACGTATTTGGGCTCAAATTACAGTTATCCCGAAACAGAGCAGACCTGCTTTTTCTCGCCTAACCTGAAACGCTAAATTCAAAAACACCCCTTAACATCGGCAAAAATTCGGCAAAACCGATACTTCGCAGCAGTGTTAATCAATCCAGCCTCCACCCAAAACCTGATCTCCAGCGTAACAAACGACCGCCTGCCCCGGAGCAACTCCATTTTGCGGTTCCGCAAAGTCAATTTTCAATCGGGAATCAGGAAGAATTTCGGCGGTAGCTGCATGGGCTCGACTGTTGTAACGGATTTGAGCAAGGCATTGAAATGGTTCATCAGGGACCGAAGTCAGCCAGTTGGTGTTACTTGCCGTGAGACTTTTCCGACCTAATTCAGCGAGCGAACCGATCACAACCTGCTTTTTCAGTGAATCGATTCGAACAACGAAATAAGGTTCGCCCATCGCAACTCCCAATCCCTTGCGCTGCCCAATGGTAAACCGTTCGATTCCTGGATGCGTTCCAACCACTGTTCCGTCGGTGGTAACAATCTCGCCCGCCAACGCTCCACCATGCTCGTCCAGCACGTCGCCGCGTCGTTGACGAACAAACTCATCGTGCTTTCCCGATGTCACAAAACAAATTTCCTGACTGTCTTTCTTTTCTGCAACGTTTAACCCAAGCGTTCCCGCAATCTCTCGAATCGCAGGCTTTTGATACTGCCCAACTGGAAGTAGCATTCGCTCAAGAAATTTCGGCTTGATTCCAAACAAAACGTAGGACTGATCTTTTCCGGGATCGACTCCCCGAAGCAATTGAATTTTTCCTTCCGCCCTGGCCATCTGGGCGTAATGACCCGTCGCTAAAAACTCTGCTCCGACGCTATCTGCGTAATCAAATAATTTCCCAAACTTGATGCGATTATTACACATCACACATGGATTAGGCGTGCGACCGACGGTGTACTCGTCGACAAAGTAGTCAATAATTCCACGAAATTCTTCTTCCAGATTAAGCGCATAAAAGGGGATTCCCAATCGCTCAGCAACCCGGCGACCGTCCTCAGCATCGGAAACACTACAGCACCCCTGCTTATGATCCGCGCGATTGTTGAGGACCGGAAGCAAAGGGGAGGACTCCATTTTTCCGTCAATCGAGCAAGCTTCAACGGCTTTTTCCCCATGCCTCATGAATACACCAATCACCTCATGACCTTGCTCGATCAATAGGTGCGCAGCGACGCTTGAATCCACGCCTCCCGACATCGCTAGTACAACTCTTGCCACCCTTACGCCTTTTCTATTGGAAAATACAAACGATCTACCAAAATCCCCGCTCCCTGTCGCGCCAATCACCGCAGACGCTGGGAAAAACAGCAGACTGGCGCAGATTGCCTTCCAAGTCTAGAACCAACGACAGAGAACGGCAACCTTCACCAAGTCTTCGTTTCGCCTATCGGATCTTTCAATTGACCGGTATGATTCTGTCTCAATTTACTTCTGACCTCAGCAACCTTTTCAATTGCGGGCAGAACCCCAAGTCAATCCGACGATACGCGCAGCGGATTTAGCCTTTTTGATCGGCTTTCTTGGGATTAACCGCAGTCGCGACCAGCAGCGTGAATACAAAAGCAATCCCATGACCCAACGTAAAGACATTCGAAATATCGTCATCATTGCCCACGTCGATCATGGGAAAACCACTCTTGTCGATTGCCTGCTTCGTCAAAGCGGTCAATTTCGGGAATCTCAATTACAGGGCGAACGGATTCTCGATTCAGGAGATATTGAAAAAGAGCGCGGGATTACCATTCTCGCCAAAAATATCGCTTTGCCGTACAAGGGTGTCAAAATTAATATCATCGACACGCCCGGCCACGCTGATTTCGGCGGTGAGGTCGAGCGTGTTTTGAAAATGGCCGACGGTGCTTTACTGCTCGTCGATGCTGCCGAAGGCCCCATGCCGCAAACACGATTCGTGCTTGGCAAGGCACTCGAAGCAGGCCTCAAACCGATTGTGGTGGTCAATAAAGTTGATCGACCCGATGCCCGAACCGACGAAGTGGTCGATGAAGCCATGGAACTGATTCTTGAAATGGGAGGTGAAGAATACCTCGACAACTTCCATTTCATTTACGCCTCCGCCAAAGAAGGATTCGCAACCCACGAACCCAATACGTTTTCGGGCAACATGGAACCACTACTGGATCTTGTACTCGAACAAGTGGCTCCGCCAACCATCGAGCCGGGAAAATTCCGAATGGGCGTTACGACCATGGACTGGTCAGAATTCGTAGGTCGGATCGCAGTCGGAAAAATCCTCAGTGGCTATATTAAGAAAGGCCAAACCGTAAACGTGATCGGTGGAGACGGCTCGCCCCGGCAGTGCAAAATTTCGACGCTGAACTCATTCGACAAACTGGGACGAATTGAAGTTGAACGAGCCGAGGCGGGCGAAGTCGTCGCAATCATGGGGATCGAAGATATCGAAATTGGTGATACGATCTGCGATCTCGATGTGACCGAACCGCTGCCGAGAATTTCAGTTGATGAACCAACACTGGAAATGGTTTTTTCAATCAACAGCTCACCTTTGGTAGGTAAAGAAGGGAAATACGTCACCAGCCGCCAGCTGCGAGAACGTCTCACCAAGGAACTCGACCGCAACGTCGCACTGCGCGTCCGCCCTATGGAAAGTGGAGACTCTTTTGCCGTCGCAGGACGGGGAATTTTGCATCTCGCTGTGCTTATTGAGACCATGAGACGCGAAGGGTTCGAGCTGTCGGTTGGAAAACCCAAAGTCGTGATCAAAGAAATCGACGGGCAACAACATGAGCCATTCGAATCTCTCGTCGTGGAAGTTCCGACCGATAAATTCGGGCCCGTGATGGAGATGGTGGGAAATCGTCGGGGCGAGCTTCAGGAGATGACCGCCAGGGGCGAATTCACGCTCGCCAACTTTGTCATTCCTTCGCGAGGCTTAATTGGGATGCGCACAAAGATGCTCAACGCAACTCAGGGAACGGCAATCATTAACCACCGGTTCTTGGAATTCCGCCCTCTCGAAGGTGAAATCGCCGCTCGCCCCAACGGCGTGATGATTTCCATGGTTCCTGGAAAAGCCGTCGGATTTGCAATCTTTGGACTTCAGCAACGGGCTGACATGTTCGTTTCACCGGGAGACGACGTTTACGAGGGGATGATTGTTGGAGAAAACGCCCGCTCGAACGACCTTCCCGTCAATCCAACGCGGGCAAAACAACTGACGAACATACGTGCTGCTGGAAGTGACGAAAACATTTTGCTTAAGCCTGCTCGCCTGTTTTCGCTTGAGTCAGCCCTTGAGTATGTTGAAGACGACGAATGGGTTGAAATCACTCCCAGCAATATCCGCCTGCGAAAAATGCTTCTCAAAGAATCAGATCGCAAACGGGCAAATCGTGCGGCCCTTGCGAACAAATAGTGCCGCTGCCCACCGCACTTGTATCTTGGCTGATTACATTTTGGCTAAGAGTTTTGCCACGGGTTGTCCCATGATTCACACTGCGTCAGATACTCACCGTAAACCGGATGCTTTTCTGCATTGACTTCCAACCATTCCATGGCATCTCGCACGAGTGCCTGCTCGGTATCGAGAGAAATCTCGCCGCACAAAACCTTGGTCCTTAGTAAGACAAAATACGTATCAAGGACATCACAACGGCAATAGTCATTGATCTTGCCCAATTCTCCTTTGTCATAAAGTTCCTGAACCATATGGCCGGCGATCCCCATCTTACCGGGCTTGCCCAACAAATTGGCCATCAGATTCAGCCCGCCATTCAAACGGGATGCACCATAATTTGTAATCACTTCCTGAAGATCCAAGTGAGCTGCCTGATTGTATCGATTTCGCTTCTGCTCATAGGTTCTTGCATTGAGATTAAACCAATCAGGAATCCCAAGCCCAAATCGAAATGCTGATAGCTCCATTAACGGAATATCAAAGGTACGACCATTAAAACTAACGAGGGTTGGCATTTTATATTTTCGCCAACCATCCCAAAAATGTTTGGTAATGATGTGTGGCCTAAACTCGGGAGCATCGAGGGTGACGATATCTATTATTTTCAAATCCATGCCGACTTTAATCACGGCAATCGAAATCGGCAGGTGATACGTGTAGGGAATGAATTCCGAACCGGTCTGTTCGAGGCGTTCGCGACAATAGACCTCGATCGCTTCCTCCGGAGTATAGTTTTCCGAGGGATATCGCACTTTCGAGATCAGATTCCCATCGGCCACACTTTCGATGTCAAATACGAAATGGCTTAAAGCTGGCGGTGGCATAGCACACGTACCCGTTTGGAGGATTAGAAAGTCTCATCCTATCGCACGAATGATCGCTTGGAAACTAAGGTGAACAATTAAGATTAACGGGGGAGTTTTGTTTCGGCGAACTCGTCTAAATTTGGAGAACGTGGTAAGTTTGTATTGCTGCCCTGCGAAGTTATATTTTCCATTATCGAATTCGAATTGAAACATTTGACTGCCAAAAACATGAACCGAAAAAGACTCCTTGAACGATTCCTTCAGTACGTCCAAATCGACTCCACTGCCGTCGAGGAAAGCGGGAAATATCCCAGTAGCCCCGGGCAAATTGAAATTGGGAAATTGCTAGTCGAACAAATGAAAGCGATGGGGATCGCCGATGCCGTTCAGGATCAGTGGGGCATCGTTTACGGCACGGTGAAGGGCAATCTCCCTGACGCTCCCGTGGTGGCCTTCAATTCACACGTGGACACCTCTCCGGAAACCACAGGAAAAGATGTCAAGCCAAACGTCATCGAAAATTTCAATGGACAGGATGTTCATTTAACGGGCGACCCCACAAAAATAATTTCGACAGTAAGCTGTCCTGAATTAGCCGAGGCAAAAGGCAAGACGATCATCACCACTGACGGAACCACATTGCTCGGTGGCGATGACAAAGCTGGCGTAGCAATCATCATGGAGCTTGCCAATTATCTTATCGAACATCCGGAAATCGAACGCGGAGATGTTCGAATTTTCTTTACCTGCGATGAAGAAATTGGGCATGGCGTCGACCATGTGGATCTTGAAAAAGTCAACGCCACGGTGTGTTACAACTTTGACGGAGGAGGGCAGGGGGATATTGACGAAGAGACGTTTTCGGCAGACATGGCCGTCATCACATTTACCGGTGTGAACACTCACCCCGCTTATGGAAAAGATAAGATGATCAACGCCAACCGCGCGGTCGGTCACTTCCTGGCCGCCCTTCCAGCCGAACTTTCACCAGAGTGCACTGAGGGAAGAGACGGGTTTCTTCATCCCTATGTTCTCGACGGCGGTGTCGCAGAATCGACCCTCAAAGTATTGATACGTGATTTTGAGACTTCGAAACTGAAAGAACACGCGGCTGTGCTAGAACAGGCAGCGACTCTCGCGAAGTCAAAATGTCCCGGCATTCAGGTGAACATGGAAATCGTTCAACAATATCGCAACATGGCTGACGGATTGGTCAACGAACCACGTGCCGTCGATTTTGCCGTTGAAGCACACGAGGCATTAGGGCGAAGTTTTAAACGCACGATCGTCCGCGGGGGAACCGATGGCTCTCGACTAACAGAGCTAGGCTTACCGACTCCCAACCTCTCCTCAGGCCAACATAACATTCACTCACCTCTTGAGTGGGCTTGCCTCGATGAGATGATCGCAGCGGGTGAAGTTGGCATTGAAATTGTCAAACGCTGGGCTAAAGCTTGATACCTCAAGACGCCGTTTTTAGCAAAATCCTGTTTAAACACCGAGTGTTTTGAGAGCCATCCCACAATGGCAACTTCTAAATTTCTCTCATAACACCAAGTAAAATGCTACAATTTCGCGTACGCCGACTGAGAGTATTAGCCGCCGTTGTCCATCGTTCATAGACGGAATGATTTCGCGATCATGACTCGTTACTACACTCGACTTTTGCTTGCTTGGATTGCCACCATCATTTTGGCGTGTGGCTCCGCCGATGCACGTACTGACGATGAGGCATTCTCGAGCCGGCAACTTGATTTTTTTGAAAACAGAATCCGCCCACTCTTGATTCAACACTGCCTCGAATGCCACGGGCCAGCTAAATCAGAAAATGGCCTGCGACTCGATTCGAGATCTGCCATCCTCCAAGGCGGAGACAGTGGCCCTGCTGCCATCGCAGGGATGCCTCAAGACAGTTTGCTCATCCAGTCAATCAGCCATGCTGGCGACTACGACATGCCACCGAATAAAAAACTGGATGATCAAGAGATTTCAGCGATCAGTCAATGGATTGCCATGAATCTCCCCTGGCCAGCCAAACGACCCGAGTTAAAAGAGCTGACGCCGATTGAAAAAATCCACAATCACCAGACCAAGCACTGGGCTTTTCAACCAGTAACCTCGCCTGCCATTCCTGAAGTCAAACAACCAGCACGTTCCGCACTCGACCGCTTGGTTCTCGCCAAACTCGAAACTAATAAACTGAGCCTGTCTCCCCGCGCGGATCGACGCACACTTATTCGACGAGCGACATTTGATCTAACGGGTTTACCTCCCACCTTCGAAGAGGTTGAAGACTTCACGGGAGACACCTCGCCCGACGCCTATGAAAAATTAATTGACCGTCTACTCGCTTCACCAGCTTATGGCGAACGCTGGGCAAGGCACTGGCTGGATATTGCAAGATATGCCGATACCAGCGGCTACACGCTGGACAACAAAGACAATCGGTATCCGTTTGCGTTTTCGTATCGTGACTATGTGATTGACTCACTCAACAATGACCTTCCTTACAACGAGTTTATTCGTGAACAATTAGCGGCGGACTATTTGGACATCCCCGAAGACAAAAAATCTTTGGCCGCACTTGGATTTATTTCTGTTGGCCGGAAATACCTCGCACGGCAGGATACGATCGACGATCAGGTCGATGTTGTAACACGTGGGCTAATGGGGTTAACCGTGAGCTGTGCTCGCTGTCACGATCACAAATATGACGCCATCCCAACGCAAGATTACTATTCGCTTTACGGCATTTTCAACAATAACGAAGTTCCAAAAGAACTCCCCTTACTTGGAACACCCCAGCAACGAATTCAGTTCCAGAACTATTTTAGTTCTCTGAAAAAACGAAAGGAACAAGCTCAAGCCCTTCGAAACCAGCATTACGATTTACGATTGAAACATATTCGAAGTAACTTCTCTGACTACATCGCCCATGTCATTGCCCCCGGACAGGGTGATTTGATTGCATCCCAGCCATTCACCAAGTTAACCAAATCCGAAGTTCAATCGAACATTGTCAAACAATGGCGGAACTTCTTTTCAAAAAATCGCAACGAGCCAACTGTAGTCAAGCCAACGCTTACTTTACTGGCAATCCCCGACGACCAATTCGCACTGAAGGCCAAACTTCAAATTGAAGAATGGGAAAAGTCACCCGACCGGCAGGCACTGGCGGAAAAATACCTCGATCACCTCACTGCTGAACCTCCACAGACCAAAATAGAACTCGCCAATATAATTGGCCAACTCTTCTCAGAGACCATTTCAGCTTGGCAAGAGGCCGGTTCTCCCCAACCTCGCACCGGAAACTTTCCGCTCCCTGATGACGGTCTGGCCAAATTCGTTTTTGCCAAAAACTCGCCCGCGAACTTCCCACTTACTGAACTAGATAAGTATCTCGATCCAGACGCAAAAACCGCGATCCAAAATATCGGCAACGAGATTGAAGAACTTAACAATCATCCGCCCGACCAACTCGCTCGAGCCATGGTGATCCAGGACAGAAGCAACCTAACACAAACTCGTGTTATGATTCGCGGCAACCAACATCGTCGAGGCGATGTTGCCCCGCGGCAGTTCGTTGCTGTTTTGAGCCCGCTGGAAAATGGAGAAATCAAACGAGAGCCTTTCAAAAACAAAAGCGGCAGGCTGGAGTTGGCTGACAAAATTGCCAGTCCCGATAATCCGCTGACAGCTCGCGTCTTTGTCAATCGCGTTTGGATGCATCACTTCTCGAAGCCGCTGGTAAATACGCCCAGTGATTTTGGGATTCGTTGTTCGCCTCCCGTTCAAAGCGAACTGCTGGATTACCTTGCTTCAGAATTCATGAAAAACAATTGGTCAATTAAACAACTCCACAAGACCATCATGCTTTCTGATACTTACTGCCAGACCAGTAAAGATCGCCTTCAGTGCACCGAAATCGATCCCGAAAATACACTTCTCTGGAAAATGAATCGACGACGTTTAGAATTTGAATCGCTTCGCGACTCAATGCTCGCTGTCTCCGGACAACTGGACTCTCGAATGCACGGGAAACCGGAAAAACTATTTAGCGCTGTCCAAAGTCGACGAAAAACAATCTATGGGGAAATCGATCGACAAAACTTACCCGGCATCTATCGCGTTTTTGACCTACCCAACCCTGACCAAAGTGCTGCGAAACGAACTCGAACAACAGTTCCACAGCAGTCCTTGTTTATGATCAACTCGCCGTTCGTTGCCGCACAGGCAAATCAATTAATGAAAAATGTGTCTAATAACAACGAGATTCCACTCGATCAAATCAAACAGCTCTATCGCACCCTGTTTCAGCGCGAACCGACTTTGCTGGAAATTGAAGTCGGCTCTCAATACATTAATTCCGCTCAACTTTCTCATCAGCCAGAGAACCTCTCACCGCTGGCGAGCTACGCTCAGGTTCTACTCTGCACCAACGAGTTTGAGTTCATCGATTGAGGTTAGAAAATGCAAAGGCAAAACAGGAAAGAACTCTAATGCAACGTGAGAAGAACAACGAATGCTCACTCAGCCGACGCAATCTGCTGAAACGATGTGGAACAGGATTGGCAGCATTTGGGCTGGCTGGAATCCTGCACGATGACCGCATGCTACAAGCTTCAACTACGACTCCAGATGAAGCTCTTAATCCCCTCCTTGCAAAGCCACCTCACTTCCCAGGAAAAGCCAAGCGTGTCATTCATCTCTTTATGAATGGAGGCCCATCCCATGTCGACACCTTTGACTACAAACCCGAATTGCAAAAACGAGACGGGCAAAAACTTCCCTTCACACTCAAGACCGAGCGAAAAACAGGTGTCGCGCTCGCCTCCCCATTCAAATTTAAACAATATGGCGAATCGGGAATCCATGTCAGCGAATTATTTCACCACACCGCTCAACACATTGATGATATCGCCGTAATTAACTCGATGCACGCCGATGTCCCAAATCATGAACCTTCACTGTTATTAATGAATTGCGGCGAGTCGCGGCTGGTTCGGCCCAGTGTCGGTTCGTGGATTACCTATGGATTAGGGACTGAAAACCAAAACCTTCCCGGCTACATTGCCCTTTGCCCGGGGGGTTACCCGATCAAAGATACACAAAACTGGCAGTCAGCATTTTTACCCGGAGTATTTCAGGGCACTCACGTCGACACAAAACATAAGTCAATTGAAAAACTGATTGAACATGTCACGAACGCCCAATTAACCCGACAACAACAACGGCAACAACTTAATACGCTAAATCGCTTGAATCAGATTCACCGCAAACAAGCTGGAACAGACCCCGCACTCGAAGCGAGAATTCAATCTTACGAACTTGCTTTTCGTATGCAAATGGAAGCGACCGACGTTTTTGATGTTTCTCAAGAGCCACAACACGTCCTCGATGCTTATGGAAAAGGAGTCAACGCCCGACAGCTTCTCATCGCTCGAAGGTTGGTGGAACGTGGAGTTCGTTACGTCCAGGTTTGGCATGGACACGGACAGCCATGGGATAATCACGATGACCTTGAAGTCAATCACCGTCGGCTCGCGGGAGAATGTGATCAGGGAATCGGAGCTTTGTTGAGTGATCTAAAACAACGAGGGCTGTTAGACGAAACACTCGTTATTTGGGGCGGAGAATTTGGCCGCACCCCCGTCGTTGAGTTGCCTAAGGCTGGTTCCAATGCAGGTAAAATTAACGGCCGCGATCATAATCACCATGGCTTTACCGTCTGGATGGCAGGTGGAGGAGTCAAAGGTGGACAAACCTACGGTGCCACCGACGAGTTCGGATTTAAAGCAACTGAAAACCCGGTCCATGTTCACGACCTCCATGCCACCATGCTCCAACTTCTTGGCTTCAACCACAAGCAACTCACCTACCGATATGCAGGACGGGACTTTCGATTAACCGACGTTCACGGAAACGTCATTCATGATCTAATTGACAGTTAGTTTGATTCTATCGTGCTCACGCTAGCACTTTCCCAAACTAACTCTCCAAACTCAATTCTCATTCTGCATAAACCCATCGACTGGTCTTCTGAGCCAACGGTCGAGAGCCTAACGCAAGATTCATCTTTGAGATATTGCGGGCGAAGCATAGAATTTTGCTCACCTGTAAATCAAGTCTCTCCCTGCATTTACGACCACGCAATGAGCGAGCGCATATGACGGCAAGGAAGCCCAATGTCTCAAACTGATCAAATTGAAGATGTCTTTGAAACCACACAGGAAAGCCAACCCCCGCGCAAGCGAAGAGTGAAATGGTTTTTTCTGTTTTTCATTGCCATCATTTTAATTTTCCCCAATCTGCTCGGCTGGATCGGTTTGCAGCAAACCGCAATTGACTTTGCATTAAAAGATTTCAATGGAAAGATTGCCGTCGAACAGGCATCATTTGGCTGGATGCAGCCTATTGAATTACGCAATGTGACTGCGCTCGATGAAGAGGGAAAACTGCTTTTCGAGGCCACCGAAATCACATCGTCTAAACCGCTGTATTCGTTCCTCTTTTCAGACGACCTCGGGATGTTCGAAGTTCGCGAACCAACCGTTCACCTTCAACTACGCACCGATGGCAGTAACTTCGAAGACGCACTTTCGCAGTACCTACCCACTTCCAAACAATCGAATACCGCAGAGCCAGACGATCCCGACACCATCGCACAAACACCGATCACCACCAAGTTCTTTCTGAACATCATCGATGGGCAAGCAATCATTTCAACCAACTATTCAAACGAAGGATGGCAGGTTGACGATCTAAATCTCATCACCCAATTAAACTGTGAAACAGCTCCCCTAGTCATCGATGCGAAATGTCAAGTCACGCCTTTCGAACTTGACGACGAGGGCGCTCCCAGGATGCTCGCCGCGGGGGCGTTGGCGCTTAGCACACAGGTAGACGCTAGTCAGAACGCACTTACTTTTGACTCAATTGACTTGTCACTCAACACGCGGACGTTACCAATTTCGATTGCCGGACCAATTCTTGAACGCATTTTTGGGCCCACAGCAACGGTTGGCACGTTAAGCGGAGAAATTGCCGCAACCTACCTCGCGTCGCAACAGTCTCTCAGCCTTGCCGTTCAACAGGTTGACATTCGTAACTTCGGATTTGCATCACCTAACTTAATTGGAACCGACCAACTCACTGCGAACAGCATTACAGCTCAAGGCGAGTTGTTGCTCTCACCCTCGACGGTGGCAGGACAACAATTCAAAATCCAAAGCGATCTCGGGACTATTCGAGCGAATGGAACCCTCTCCGTTCAACAATTAAACCAACTTACTCAAACGGGCCAACTTCCAAGTGAGCCGTTTGAACTTGACGGAACAATCGATTTAGCCAAAACGCTTCAGATGCTACCCGCCACGCTCCAGCTACACGACGATTTGAACGTTAATTCCGGCAAGTTAACATTTCAAGCCGGCAGCCAATTCGAGAATAATATCAAACGCATGGTCGTCAACATGGACGCCGCTAACTTGAATGCCGTCCGGGGTGCGCAAGCTTTTACGTGGGCGAAACCACTCCGATTAGTCGGCACCATCGAAGAGTCAATGAATGGATTAGCCGTCAATAACATACTTTGCACGACTGATTTTTTGGAAATCCGTGGAAGTGCTGATACCAAAGCGGGAGCTTTCACCGCCAGTGGTGATCTCGAAAATTTAACCCAACGACTAGGACAATTTGTCGACCTTGATGGTTGGAAATTTGCCGGTTCACTTGACGGTAAATTTGGTTGGCAATTCGAGGAGACGACAAACTCAACCTCCACCAACTCCGAAACAAATTCAGTTTTGGTTAACGGTGAGTTCAACATCAAACAGCCCTCAATCTCTGGGCCGGCTATGCCTTTGTGGCAACAAAGCACCTTGGACATTACCGCCTCAACTGCCTTGCAGCCCCATTCCATTAAAACAATTGGGCTAGACCGCACTAACATCGAGTTACGCTCCGGAAAAAAATCGTTTGCGATTGAGCTAGTGGAACCCAGTAACGATTTGTTCCAGCAAAACACATGGAAAGCAAATTGCCAGATTGCCGGGCCCGTTGCCAGCTGGCTTGCTGAATTAAGCAGTTTTGTCGACTTGCGCGACATACAAGCCGCAGGAGAACTGGGAATGACCTGCAATACAACGATCGACAGTGAAAAGATCGAACTCAACAACATCAACTATCGCATTGATGATCTATTTTTTAATGGTTTTGGTCTAAAAATAAACGAACCTCAAACCGTTGGCGATGGCTTGTTAATTTACCAAATTGCGACTGGGAAAATTGCGATCAAAACAGCAACGGTTTCTAACAAAACCGTAATCGCTGAGAGTAAAGACATTCAAATTTCATTTCCAGGCAATTTGCAAGTCGAGGGGGGCGTTGCGTTTCAGGGCGACGTGAATCGCCTTGCACATTGGCTCGAACTCTCACCGACTAACGATAGTATTTTTTGGTATGGAGGGCTCGAAGGAACAGCACTTTTAGGTTCCGACGAAAACGGGATTGGGCTACGAGTCAATTCAACCATCAGCAATCTTTCTCTGCATCGACAGGTGGAAGTCGCTATTCAACCGCAAACCGCGCCCAACGGACAGATCCTGCCCGCAGGCCAGATTCGACGGCAATGGCAAGAAGTATGGCAGGACTCAAAAGTTGACCTCATGGGTGATATTTCACTCGCGGCCGATTTTAATGCGTTAGGATTTCAAAACGTCAAACTCGAATCTGCCAGTCTTTATGCAACACTCGATGGTGCGATTCATGACCTCAGTAATACAATGCAAGCCGATCTTGCGGGAACGTGGAAACCTGGCTGGGTTAAAATAAATCAAGCGTTCCAATCCAGCTTCAACGGACTATTCGAATTGTCTGGAAATAATTTCGATCGTTATGCCATTCAAGGCCCTATCTTTGAATTGACAAAAACAACGGCAGAGCAATCAAGCCAATTATCTTCTAATCTTCAAGCGACGGCCAATCTTAACTGGGACACAGGAAAACTCCTCGGTATCCCTGTCGGTGCGAGTAACTTAGATTTCGTGCTTCAGCAAAAAATTGCGGACCTGAGAACAAAGGGAATCCCTTTCTCCAAAGGTTCTATTCAATTAAACCCAAAAATCGATTTGCGAGGTGAACAACCAATCATTCGCATGACGCCTACGCGGGTAATTGACAACGTCGCTCTGGACTCCGAAACCGCTCATCAATGGCTTAGCTATATCGCACCCATGATGGCCGATACAACCTCGGCTGAAGGGAATTTCACAGTCGATATCGGATCGGCGGAGATTCCCGCATTTAACCCATTGGATATGGATCTTTCTGGAACGATCCATCTTTCCGATCTGCAGGTCGGAGCCAGCCCAATGACGAGACAGCTGATCGGCACGATTAAACAAATCCGCAAACTAATCAAGCCAACGTCTAACGAATCAAATACAACCGATTGGATTCGAATGAGTTCGCAATCAGTCCCGTTCGTCGTTAAAGATCAACGAATCTACCATGAAGCAATGACCATTCAACACAAAGACTTGGTTTTTCAAACCAGGGGAAGCGTCGGATTTGACCAAACACTCGACATGATCGCCGAAATCCAAATCGCGGACGACTGGATCGAAGGAAGACCACTGCTTGCTGGCCTGCGTGGACGATCTATTTCGATCCCTGTTCGTGGAACCGTCTCCAAACCGTTTTTAGATAAAAATGTAATCAAACACTTTTCGGAGAATCTGCTCAACAAAGCAACGGGTGGATTATTGAATGAAAAAATTCAACGCGAACGCGATAAATTATTTGGCAAAATCGGGGAAGAACTGGGCATCCCCTCTGTTAATCAACCTGGCATCAATAACACACCAAATTCCCCCAGCAACCCAGGCCCAAATCCAATCGAAGAAAAACTCCAGGGAGAATTGATGAAAGGAATCGGCAATTTATTTGGCAAGTAAACCTGCTACAAAAAAACCAGTCCCTATTTTTTCTTCGCTGACTCGCTTTTTGTATTTCGATGGACTCGAATACTCTGGCAATCGTCTAAACTAATCCGGTGATACTCCAACGTTGGCAATCGCTCAGCTCACTTTATCCCGAAGAGGCAAATGTGAAATTACACTTCCTGGGTACGACGGGATATCACCCTAACAACCAGCGACAAACCGCTTGTCTCATGCTTCCTGAATTGGGAATCATTTTTGATGCTGGCACTGGGATCTTTCGCGCCCGCGATCTCATCCAGACAGACACACTCGATATTTTCCTAACTCATATTCATCTCGATCACTGCGTTGGTTTGACATTCCTTTATGACGTTCTGTATCAAAAAGAAATGCGGCGAGTTACTGTTCATGCCGCCGAAGATAAAATCGAATCGATTGAGAAACACCTGTTTAGCGAACCGCTCTTTCCCGTCAAACCCAATTTCGATTTCAAGCCTCTATCCGATTGCCCTGTCGTACTTGGCGATGGGTCTCAACTGACCGCCATACCATTGGATCACCCCGGAGGCGCCCACGGCTTTCGAATCGACTGGCCCGACCGCTCGTGCGCTTATATTACCGACACTACCGCGGCAGTGAATGCAGATTATGTGAATGCCATTGTAAATGTAAACACACTGATTCACGAGTGTTACTTCCCCGACGGCTGGGAGTCCAAGGCGAAACTAACAGGTCACAGTTGCCTGACTCCGGTCGCAGAAGTAGCTGCAACCGCCAACGCAGATCGACTTTTCCTTGTCCACGTCAACCCGCTGGACGAATCACCTCAACCTCTCGATCTAGAATCCGTCAGCGAACTATTCACGCCAATTACCATTGCCGAAGACCACATGACGATTGAGGTTTAAAGGTAGACTCAAAACAATTGTCTACTCAGCGTTCAGCCGCTCAACGGCTCTCGCCCCGCTCTCAATACACGCTGGAATTCCAACGCCGCGATAGCTATTGCCAGCCAATTCTAAACCTTGATGGTTTGCTGTTAATTTTTCGATCCTATCGACTAAATCTCGATGCCCTAAATGATATTGCGGCATGCAATTCCGCCAACGAATAACGCGAGTCAAATCCGGTTTGCCATGAAACCCAGCGGTTCGTTGCAGTTCTTCAGTCGCTATTGCAATCAGTTTTTCATCATCCAGATCAACCAACTCACGCCGCAATGCACCACCGATAAAGCAGCGTATTAAAACCTTTCCGTCAGGCGCACGCCCCTCAAATTTATTGCTGCCAAAACTCGTTGCGATCACGTCGCGGTTTAATATAGAAGGGACAATAATTCCATAACCGGAAAAATCTTGACTGAGCTGCTCACGGTCGATTCCCAAAATGACGACCGCCGAACTCGCAGCCTCTATTTTCCCTAAATCTTTCGCAAGCTCGCCATCGACCGACTGAAGTAGACGACCACTGATTTTCGCCGAAGTAGCCAAAACCAATCCATCTGTTTCGATTTGCTGATTCTGTCCGGTATGGGAGTCAATTGTTGTGATTTGCCAACTCGACTTGGCTTTAGCCAACGACTTCACATTCGAGTTGTTTTGGAAATCAACTTTGGGCAGTGACTCCATGATCCAGCGAATCAATTCACCAATCCCTTGTTTAGGTGCACGAAACATTCCATATCTTGCACCACTCGCCTCTCTTTGAATCGCTTTTCCCTTCGCGATTCGCCCCGCCTGAATCAAACTGCCGTGTTGTTTTTCCATCGCGACAAACCTTGCCATGGTCGCTTGCATACTCAGCTTTTCCGGATCGGCAGTGTAAATCCCACCCACCAGCGGTTGGATCAAAGTCTCATAAACCTCTCGACCAAATCGACGCGTGGCAAATGAAAGCAAGCTCTCGTCGTGACTCCAGTCGCTTGCCGCGATTTGCTCTTCTGCGAGAAATCGTTCTTTTGCGGCCTCAGAAAGCAAAGGGCTCACTAATATCGAATCCAGATCGCTTGGCAACATCAATGAAAGGCCACGGGGGACTGGATGAATCGTTTCCTCCGTTGCAACGTAGGCGCGGTCATCTATGGGGATGGTCTGCAACAGTTCGTCCATTTTGCCAAGATGTTCACAAATCCGAATCGCTGATTCCGGGTCAGTAGTAAACATGTCCGCGCTACGTTCTATGAGGTAACCGTCAGCCGACTCCGTTTGCAGCACACCACCCCAACACTCACCGGACTCGAAGACCGTAATTTGAGCATCCGGCATTGACCGTTGCGCAAAAAATGCAGCGGACAGACCTGTGATCCCGCCACCTACGATTGTTAGTTTCTTTGAGTTCATATTTATTTAAAACGAGTCGCGGCAAAGTGAACCGGTGAAATATGAGGCTCTTCACCCAACATCAGTTCTTTGAGCAGTTGACCTGTTCCCGTGGCCATACTCAATCCAAGCATGTTATGACCAGCCGCGATCCAGACATTATTCATGGCAGGGCTGCGATCTATAATTGGCTTCCCGTCCCACGTCATCGGTCGCCAGCCAAACCACTCCTCTTCGATTGGATCACAAAAAGGTTCGTGAAGATATTTTGCAGCGGCGGATTTTAACAACTCCATACGACGTGGGGGAATCGATGTGTCATACCCCGTGAATTCCATTGTCGATCCAATCCGATATTTCGACTGCATCGGAGTGATCGCGACATGACTATCCTCAAATATTATTGGAATTTTGGGCATCAATGCAGGCTTGGGCATCGTCAACGAATACCCCTTACCGGGCTCGATCGGTATCGACATTCCTAAATGGTGATTTAAAAATGGAGTCATCGCACCGGTTGCCACAACAAAATGGTCTGCTTCAAGTTCGCGTCCGTTGGACAAGATCGCCTTCGCGACTCCCTGTTCTCTTTCAAATTGCTGAACTGGAAAATCCTCAAGAATGGAA
The DNA here is from genome assembly GCA_029979005.1 of Planctomycetota bacterium. Classification (GTDB taxonomy): domain Bacteria; phylum Planctomycetota; class Planctomycetia; order Pirellulales; family Pirellulaceae; genus Mariniblastus. The sequence continues at coordinate 19,236 of JAPOIJ010000043.1, forward strand.
ACCCCTAAGCTCACCATTTTTTCGCGCATTTGAGATAACAACCTATCCGGTCTCAAATGGCAATCTCCTTCATAGTGCCATCCACCGCCGAAGCCCGGCTTAATCGCCGGTTCTAAAGTCGTTAGCTGTTGCCCATCATAGGGTGTTGCCGCCACTCCGAAATTTTGTCTTATGAGCCCATCCATTACGCCGAATTTACGAAACGACTCTTCGTCATCAAAAACAAACAAAAGCCCTTTTTCCTGCCACTCACAATCGATATTTTCATTTGAAATCAACTGCTGATACAGCTGTTTGGACGATTGCAGGAGTTCGTGTCTGCCAATGCCAGCGGCCATCATATCTCGGTGGTTGCACCGCAATGAAAAATTCCAAAACCACTTCACAAAGTTCAGCTCAAACCGTGGCTTCACCGCAAACGGTGAATTGGATTTAAACATCGCCTTGAGCGTTTTTAATATTGCACCGGGTTGGCAAAGCGGTAACACGTGACTTGGAGAAACGTATCCACAATTACCATGCGAACAAGCTGCACCGAATTTATCACGGTCTACGATCGTAACCTGACAACCCGCTTTCACCAGATTCCAAGCGCACATCACACCAATGACACCACCGCCAATAACGACAACACGATCACCCTGACCAGCTTTCATGAGGTTATCCCCATCCTAAATGGATCCTCCGAGTCGAGAATTAGCTCTGCCTCTCCGCAAATATAGGCTTCTCCCTCAATCGTCGGAATAATACTCTCTGATTCTTCATCGTTTCTAAAGGAACCTGAAAATACCGTCCCGAGAATTCCTTCCTGACGCCAAACCTCCCCGGGAGCCAAAACCCCATCGGCAGCGAGACAAGCAAGCTTAGCGCTGGTTCCCGTTCCACAGGGAGACCGATCGTAAGCCCCTCCCGGGCAGAGAACAAAATTCCGACTGTGGTTATCAGGGTTCAGAGGTGGAGTAAACAGTTCGACATGGTCAATCGGCCCGTCGCTACCGCCAATCCCTTCGCTTTGGAGTGTCTTCATGATTCGCTGGGTAATGTTCGTCAGATGCCCTGCGTTAGACACACATAATTTTTCCTGTGAGTTTTTAACTAGAAAAAACCAATTTCCACCCCAAGCGATATCGCCAATCACCTGACCATAATCCGGGACATCAATGGTTACATCAGAGCGAAGGCGGTAACTCGCAACATTCTCAACTGCTACCCGGCGATTGTCGGTAAAACAGGCCGTCACTACGCCTACCGGAGTGCCAATTCGGTGAACGCCCTCTTCTACGATTCCGAGGTGCCGAAGAGTCGCCATCAACCCGATCGTGCCATGACCACACATTCCGAGATAACCAGCGTTATTAAAGAATATAATATCCGTGGTGCAGGCGGGGTCTTTAGATTCAATCAAGAGCCCACCCACCCATACGTCCGATCCCCGAGGTTCATTGACCACGGCACTGCGAATCCCGTCAAATCGATCGCGAAAAACAGCGACTTGTTCCGCAAGCGTTCCACCACCAAGGTCAGGTCCGCCGGAAACGATAATCCGTGTTGGTTCACCACCGGTGTGCGAGTCGATAACTTTAATTCTTTGAAGCATAGGAACCATCAGATTCTGGGCTTGGGGCGGCTGTGACGGTTTCAGTAGCCGGCTGAGAATGTTAGTGTATTCTATTCGCGAATATCCACTGCGGGGAGATGCTCATTGGTTGGATCCTCAATTACCTGAGAAGTGGCCGTTAAAATTAAACCGCCGACCTCAACTACGCAGTGCTCGCTACCTAAAAACGTTCTTTTTTTACCCACTTGAGATATATCATGGCGACACACCAAGTTTTAATTGCCGGACAATGGCGGGATTCCGATGCCACACAGACATTTCAAGCAAGCGATCCACGGGCCGCTACTTTAATTCCTGAAGACTACCCCGTCAGCAGTTGGGCGGAATGCGAAGCCGCGCTTGATGCCGCGGGAGCTGCTTATACCGAGCTTCGCGAAATGCCCGGTGAAAAAATCGCAGCCTTCCTGGAAGCTTATGCCACCCGGATCGACGCGCGATCGGAGGAAATCCGTACACTTGCTGCGCAGGAGACAGCGTTACCGGCAGAAACGCGATTGGTTGGAGAACTCGCCCGCACAACCGGCCAATTACGCGCCGCTGCCGCGGCAACCCGTTCTTCCGCATGGCAAATGCCAATTATTGATTCGGCTAACAATATTCGATCCTGTTTTGCCCCTCTCGGCCCGGTGGCCGTCTTTGGCCCCAATAATTTCCCACTTGCGTTTGGAAGTATTTCCGGTGGAGATTTTGCCGCAGCAATCGCGGCAGGAAATCCGGTAATCGGAAAAGCAAATTCGATGCACCCTGGAACGACTCGCCTGCTCGCCGAAGAAGCTCAACTTGCGGCTGAAGAAACGGGGATGCCGGCTGGTACAGTCCAATTGATCTATCGCACCTCACATTCAGATGGGGAAAAACTGGCACGAGATCCGCGACTTGCCGCAATCGGCTACACCGGCAGCCGAAATGCTGGACTCGTACTAAAACAAGCTGCAGACTCAGTTGGTAAACCGATCTACCTTGAACTATCGTCAGTCAATCCGATCGTCATCCTACCCGGTGCTCTAAAGGAACGGGGAAATGAAATCGCAGGTGAATTAACTGGCAGCTGTCTGATGGGTTCTGGTCAATTTTGCACCAACCCCGGACTGATCATTGTCCAAAATGACGACGATGGTAAACAGTTTATCGAATCAGTTGCCAGCCAATTTAGTGAGCAACCCGTCGGCACCCTTTTTTCCCTTTCAGGACAAAACGGCCTTCAGTCAGCCATCGACACCCTCACGACCGCAGGTGCAACCCTCGTTTGCGGAGGAACAACGGGAGGTGGCGAAGGATACTCTTTCAGCAATACAGTTTTGACAGTCGAAGGAAACCAATTCCTCTCCCACGCTGAGCAACTCCAAACCGAAGCGTTCGGCAGTTCCACCCTGATTGTTGTCAGCGATTCGATCGAACAAACCAAAGCGATCATCGAATCGCTCGAAGGAAATCTGACGGGATGCATCTACTCTGCCAGTGATTCCACGGACGATGAGCACTATAACCAAATCGCACCTGAACTTCGCCAGCGAGTAGGACGGCTTTTAAACGACCAGATGCCGACGGGAGTCGCGGTCTCTGCAGCCATGAATCATGGCGGCCCTTTTCCAGCAACCGGGCATCCCGGATTCACGGCTGTTGGAATGCCCGGAGCGATTACGCGATTTGCAATGTTGCAGTGCTTTGACCACGTTCGGTCTCACCGTCTTCCCGCTATCCTCCAGGACGCCAATCCTAACCAGGCCTGGAGATTAATCGATGGCGAATGGTCTCAAAGCGATGTCGTGTCCGCGCCGGCCGAATAAATTGATTTCCAGCAACGTCTCGATTTTAAATCTTTAGCCAAACTGATGCGCATGGGCGGACAGCCAGGTAAAACAGACAATCCTTGTTCTGAACTTAGCCCTGGAATGTCCGTCCCGGCCAATTCTCCCACCAGCTCTGGAACAATCGATACTGGGACTCAATGAAGTTTTTCTGACTCGGACTCAGACAATCAGATTCATTGAAGTGGTATTCGTATTCCGACTCACCGTTGAGCACCAACAGATACTTATAAAACAAGACTAGATCTGGGCCTTCGTCGTAAGTCGACAATACAAACAAGGCATCATTGAGCTCCTTGGCCAAACGCCTTGCCTCGACATTGCCAGCAGCCGCGTGCTCACACAGCGAAACAAAGTGCAAGACAACTTCCGGGATAGCATTTCCAATTCCCGTGATCGCCCCGACGGCACCGCAATTCACATAGCCGTGAAAAACCTGGGTATCCACGCCGACCATCAACTTCAACGATTCATCAGCCCCGGTGATGTGTTCGGCAGCATAACTTAACGACGGGCCTCCGCCAAATTCTTTAAAACCAACCAGATTGCTGTACTCTCGACGTAAATCGAAAAACAAATCTGCCTTTGTCTCAAAACCATAGTAAGGGCTGTTGTAAATAACAGCAGGAACCTCGGGCGCTGCGGCAAGGATTGCCGCAAAATGATTTCGCTGGGCTGTCGGCGAAGTACCACGCGAGAGTACTCTTGGGATGACCATCAGTCCACTCGCCCCCACCGATGCGGCATGTGAACTGTGGTCGACAGCAGAACGAGTGTTCATGGCTCCCGTACCCACCACGACCGGAACCCCCGCTTCGCATAGTCTCGCCACGCCGGTTTTTCGTTGGTCATCAGTCAGCAGAGGCCAATCGCCCATGGAACCACAGTAAACAACACCTTGCATGCCGGCAGTCATCATTTGCTGCCCCTTGTTCACCAAAGCGTCAAAGTCAGGTTGACGATCGGCTCCGCAAGGTGTCATCAATGCAGGAATACAACCGCTGAAAATTTGAGTGTCCATCGAAAGGTGCCAGAAATAGATTGAGAAAAAGAAAGGGTTGATTGTATCTCAGGAAAACTAAGTCACAAAGGACAGAAGCGATGACAAACACTAGACGTAAAAAGCCCGCTATTTTAGCCGGTTCGCATGTAACCCATGCGCTAAATTTAAATTTTGAAAAAGCATTCGTAGATGATAATGAAAGCTGCGAGAGCAAGCAGAAACCACGCAAAAATACGCTTCAGCCTCTCGCCGTCAAACTTTTGAGACCACCAGGAACCAATCATGACGCCCGTAATCATTAAAATTGAAAATTGAACTAAAAATAGATAATCCATCTCACTGCCGATACGAATTAAATCACCACCGAAAAATCCGACAAACGACTTAAAAGCCACGATGGATAAGCTTGTACCAATAACTGTCCGCATTGGCAGACCGAAAAAAATCACCAAAAGTGGGACGATCAATACACCACCACCGGCGCCAGTGAATCCGGGAACAACCCCGATCAGCAATCCTCCTACCGCCAGAGAGGCGTAATAGGCAAACGACTTTTTGGCTTTCAAGTCCGTTGTTGGTTTAGCTGGTTTGCCAATGAACCCAAGCAAAGTTGCGGAAGAGAGAAAAATAAGGCCGGCAAAAATAAACAAAACGAAAATCTTTTTCGTTACCACCAGCGCACCAATGGAAAATAACTCGTCTGGAACGGCATCGAACAACCACAATCGAACAAGTAAATTTCCGGTCGCCACCGGAATTCCCAACGCAACAAGAGTCGGAAAGTCGATGACTTTTTGTCGAACCCGCGGCACGACTCCCACCAGAGCAGTGATCCCAACGAGAATCGTTGTGTACGCCGTGGCGAACTTGAGATCGAAATGCAGCAGATAAAGCATCGCTGGCAGCAGTAGCGAACCGCCACCGCCAAACATTCCCATGACGATGCCAACCAGCATCCCCATGAAGTAGCCAAGAATTGTTTCAATCATTACCGTCCTGCCATTTATATTCCGCGCCGCCAGCGTTATTCGAGCGAGATCATGTTAATCCCATCGGAATTTAAATCGCTTCTGTTGATTAGATTCACCCCAGTCTAACCCGTTTGATCGCTTTCGCACAACGTTGTCTGAGCATGTTCGCCGTTGAGTCTCCAGCCCTCTGCTTGCTCCAGCTCCATCCAAAATTGACTGGAAAATTGCCATGAAGAAGGTTAGTCTATCTGATGGCTTTTACAGACTGAACGACACTGCGGGGCACGCGCCAACTCCCCAACCGCCTCTGAACATAAAAGAGGCAATAAATGATGCACCAAACATCCGTTTTCTAATTTCAATCGACCTGCTTGAATCTCAAAAACCTTATGAAATACCCTGCTTTAATTGCATTGAACCGCAAAACTGCCTTGGTAGGCATGCTGGCCGTATCCTTCTCTCTGGCTTTGACCACGCTGGCCGAATCCCAAACCAAAGAACGTCGGTACTTCCTAGGGAAAGATTCTCAGCGTGTCGCGGGAACGCCTCAGGGAACCGTTACCGAATACCAGTGGCTCGATAGCAAGATCTACCCGGGAACCAAGCGGCGATATTATGTATATGTCCCCGCACAATACGATGCGAGTAAATCTGCTGCATTGATGGTGTTTCAAGACGGCCATGCCTACATGAATGAAAATGGTGAATACCGGGCGCCCATCGTTTTTGACAATCTGATTCATCGCCAAGAGCTACCGGTCATGATTGGCGTATTTATTGACCCCGGTCATTTAAAGGACGAATTACCGGAAAAACGAGGCTGGAAACCGACGCCTGAAAACCGAAGCGTCGAATACGATTCGCTCAGCGATACCTACTCAAAGTTCCTCCTCGAAGAAATACTTCCCGAGGTTGAAAAGAATTACAACATCACAAAAGACCCTCTAGGCCGTGGTATTTCAGGAGCAAGCAGTGGAGGCATTTGTGCGTTTACAGTTGCGTGGGAACGGCCTGACCAATTTAGTAAAGTTCTAAGCCATATTGGAAGCTTCACAAATATTCGCGGCGGTGATCGCTACCCAGGCCTCATCCGGGGCACCGATACCAAGATGGTCATGCAAGCTCCAGCCACCACCGATTCCGCGAAAGAAGATGAACCTACGGATGAACCCGCTACCGGCGAAGATCCTGCTTCGCATCCGCTACGCATTTATCTGCAAGACGGCAGCAATGATCTGGACAACAAGTACGGCAACTGGCCGTTAGCGAATCAACAGATGTTTGCCGCACTAAAATTCAAGAACTACGACGTTAAATTTGACTATGGCGAAGGGGGACACAACGGCAAACACGCCGGTTCAATTTTCCCAGACGCACTTCGCTGGCTGTGGCGTGATTACCCCGGCGTTACTCCCAAATTGTCAATTATGCCAGGCGAACAAACGGCGGAATGGGCGGTTAAATGGTGGATGCCAAGACACGAAGCCAAATTAGCTCAACGAAAGGCCATGAAAAAAGTTGACTTACTGATGATTGGCGACTCGATCACTCACGCCTGGGAGGATAAAGGACTCGAAACGTGGAATAAATATTATGCCAATCGCAATGCGCTGAACCTTGGTTTCAGTGGAGATCGTACGGAACATGTCATTTGGAGGTTTCAAAATGGTGCCATCGACGATATCTCCCCGAAACTCGCAGTAATCATGATCGGAACCAACAATACAGGACACCGTAAAGAAAACCCGCGACACACGGCTCTGGGAATCAAGAGGATCATTGACGAAATCAAAATGCGACTGCCCTCAACCAAAATTCTACTTCTGGATATCTTTCCCAGAGGGAGTGACAAAGAGAATGAATTCCGAAAAATCAATTCGGAGGTCAATGAAATCATTAAAAATTACGCCGATGATGAATCCGAAATCTTCTTCCTCAGCATAGGCGATAAGTTTCTCCAAGAAGACGGCACACTCCCGAAATCAATCATGCCGGACTTGCTTCACCCCAACAGTCAAGGTTATGAGATCTGGGCGGAAGCGATGGAACCGACCATCCAAAAACTACTCAATGCCGAAGGCGAGTAGTAGCGACTGCGGAAAACAGCACGCCTTCATCCCCGAAACCAATCATCAAAGACTCGACTCAATCAACATCGACTAAGATGTAATCGCAACCAATTAACCCGATTTAAACGAGGGTAAACCCAACCATGAAGTTTCTTAATTACTTATTGATCTTTGCCCTGACGACCGCGTTTTATTTGGGCAGTCCCAGCGAATCACAAGCAATAACCCTTGCAAAAGACAACGAGAAGTCTGCAGATCAAGAGTATTACGAAATTCGGATTTATAAAATTTTTGATTATGAAAAACAGCAAATTGCTGAAGACTATCTCAAAAATGCGTTCATCCCCGCACTTAATCGAATGGGTATTGATCGCGTAGGAGTGTTTAGCAATCTGAGTGACGAAAACGATCATTCGCTTTTCATGCTCATCCCATTTTCTTCCATCGACCAGTTCACCAACATGAACTCAACGCTCGCTGCGGATGCCGATTACCAATCTAAAGCGGCCGACTATTTCACGCGAAACAAAAAATCCGCTGTTTATCAGCGAATCGAGAGTCGATTCATGAAGGCCTTCCAAGGAATTCCAACCATGGAAATCCCCGCCTACTCCGCCGATAAAAAAGACCGCCTGTTTGAACTCCGCCTCTACGAAAGCCACACAGAAGACCATGCCCGCCGAAAGGTCAAAATGTTTAATGAGGGGGAAATCGATATTATGCGGGATGTCAAACTTGCCCCGATTTTCTTTGGCGAAACCCTCATCGGCCCTGATGTCCCTAATCTGGTTTATATGCTTTCAGCAACCGACGAAGAATCGCATGGCCAACACTGGAAAGATTTCCTGGCTCATCCGGAGTGGATTCGGATTAAAGAAATCGAGGAGTACAAAGGTACGGTCTCATCGATCAAAAAATGGATGCTCAAACCAACTTCCTACTCCCAATTGTAATGTCATTGATGAGTTCAATGGGTTGAGCACCACCAGTCCGTCTCTTGCTTTCTCTAATTCCTAGTCTTCAAAGTAGCGCGGCGCATCGGGTCTTAATATGAACAACAACAGCTTTGACGTTACTGAGTTTTCAGAAGCCGGAGAAACGCTTGGTACAAAATCGGTCGATTTGACCAACTTGGCTGGGCCACACTTAGATTATTTTGTCAACAAATTCCGTCACCTGTCCGGGGATCTGGAACTTCCCCTCGAGGACCGCCTGCCGGGTGACAACGAGGCACTGGAGTACCGAATCGGTTCGGATCTCAATGGAGCCTACGTGCTCTATTACTTCCACGACGAAGTCATCTTTGCATCTCTTATTCTCAGTGGAACGGACCACGAAACTGAAACCGAATTGATGCAGGTTTTCAAGTTTCTGTTACTCGACACAGACGATCTCGATGAGCCGACCGAAGAAGAAATCGATGCCGTCCTTTCATCGGAGGAATTTAATTTCTCTCAGACCGAGACCCGACCCGCAGTCTTTGAAGTTCAGTTAACCGGGCCAGAGGACAGGGAAACGCCACTGGAACACGTTCGACAAATGAATCGTGCCCTGAGTGCCGCTTTTTTTAAGATGGATCGACCGAACTCGCATTCTGATCAATAAATTCCTTGATCAAAGTTCGCGGGATGATGTAGGATCGCGTGCGACTGAATCGAGAAATATTCACGCCGAGGAAATTACCATCAATATCAAACACTGGGCCACCACATTGTTCTGGTCGCAGGTTCGCATCGTGTGATACGACTCGACTAAACCCGTCACGACGAACGCTTTTTCCGCCAATCAAATCATCAGCAATGTGTCGCGACGTCTGCGCAGGACGCTTTCCCAGTGTCACCTCTTTGGTTATTTCCTGTCCATCTCGTCGAACAGTCACTTCAATCCGGCTGTTAACATCCTGATTCGAAAGAAAGCGAAAAACATCGTTTCGCTGGCGAACTGATTTGTCACCTAACTTAAGGACGATATCTCCCGGTTGGAATCCCGCCTTCTTTGCAGCTCCATTTTCAACACTTTCAAAAACAACCTGATTGTCCCGGCTGCCGATAACAACGCCTAAGTAACCACCACTGACACGTGTTCGCGGCACTGCAAAGAAATTCGATCCCCATGTGCTAATGCTGCCATCGCCCGCGGCGTCAGGAACCAGTAACAAACGGCCAGGTTGCTCTGCCAAATCACCCTTAATTCGACTCAAATCAATCCCGCCCACCTCGGGGAAATCGACCTGCAATAAAACCAAATCATTTTTAGGGTCCCGAGCAACCACTTCGGCGGCAAGACTGCTGCCATTACTTCGTTGCACCCTCGGTCGAGTTCCAACAAGCGTGCTCTTGCTGATCACATTGCCGCGACCTTCTCGAAAAATTCGCGTCCCCCAAACGGTTTGTTGTTCCTGATTAACTTGACTCTTAATCACAACCTGTGCATTATCCAACTTCGCTTCAAGCGACTTAAAGACCTTTGAAAAGTCTCGCAGCTCGGGATAAGTTTTCGGTTTTTCGAGAACCTTCGCCTTGGTAAGATTCAACTGAATCAACTTTCGCTTTTTTTCCCGAAGAACGGAAAGCTCCACCTGGCTTTCGCCGGTGGTTCGCAATGAGACCAACTTATCGTAAATCGATTTTGCTGAATTAACCTTCTTACCTGAAATCGCCTGAACCACGTCGTTGACCTTCAATCCGGAAGTCTGTGCCAAACCACCATCAACTATTTTTACGACCTTAACACCGTTCGATTCACTTTCTCCTCGAAAACCGAGTTTAGGCAGGCTTGGCCATCCGACCACCTCAAATTCTTTCGGAGTTTTCAGTTGCTCCCAATATTGTTTAAAAGAATCAATCGGGACGTCGTAATTCTGCTTGGTGTCTTTGCGAATATTACTGTGAATTCCGATTACTCGTCCGTTGATATCAACTAACGGCCCGCCCGAATCACCGGGTTCCATCACAGCCGTCGTTTCAATCATCCCCTTGTTCGACGTCACTGGCCGGGTGACATAACCAAATCGAATTACCGATCCTCGATTTTTGTCATACGTTCCCGGATAGCTGATGCTGATGCAGGGTTGATTGGTGAGCAGCGAAGCCGAATCTCCCAGTTCAGCAACTGGCAAACGCGACGGGTTCTCAATCTTCAACATCGCCATGTCAACTCGCTCGTTTGATCCGAGACCTTTAGCTCGAAACTCACGCCCATCGGCTAACAATACTTTGTAACGGCGATTGGGTTTCACCGCATGACCAGCGGATAAGACTATTCCGTCAGCACTGACGATCACACCGCTAAAAACCATGCCGCCATCATTGACGGCGACCGAAGCAGGCACGACCTTTTCCACGGCCGCCATGATTTGAGCTTGAAGATCAGTCACATTTAAATCTTCGACGGCAAAGCAAGTCGCCGCTGACATCCAGAAAATGCCGAAAATCAGTAGTGGTTTTTTGCGAAAAACAATTCTCGGAAGCGGCATGGGTATCGCCCTATCTGAACGCCTATTTGACCGTGTGTGACTGTTGAAAAAATAGCCCATCTTGCATTGGGAATCAAATCTTTTCCTAGCCCCGCGTCGCGGTAACCGCAAACCGTCCACTTCAATACACACAATGCCGTCAACCGACACTTGGTTCTCAGAAAAAACACGTAATATTGAGGGATTGAGCGTAACCCCAATGAACTTCTAAGCAAGAGGTGACTGCATCTAGCAACAACACACTATCCTCTACAGCCCTAACAATTCTTTCAGCTTGACGAATTGCCGATCAACGAACTGCAAACCCGTTAACGCGCACCTACGTTAACGCTCACCTACTTTAACGCTCACCTAGACAGTACAACCATTCCTGGCGGGCTCCTCCGCGATCTTCGGCAACCCTCGCATACAATCTGCCCCCGCAAACCACTTGCGAGGCAAAGGCTTCATCACCTAACTGGTTTCGGGCAACTTCCTGATACCCCTCAGACTTCGCTTCAATGACGACGGTCTCACCGTTCTCTGCTGTAAAATATATATTTTGACCGACAAGTACAGGTGAAGCGCTAACGGGCACGCGACGTTTACTGAATTTCTGTTTCCACATTTCGCTTCCATCGGCTGCCCTCCAACAGTACAAAACTCCATTGTCAGCATGGGCGAACACGTATCCCTCAAACGCAAGCATTGATTGCTCGTATACTTTCGCCGGATTATCCCAAAGAATTTCACCGTTACGCGCATCAATTCCGATGGTTTGGCCACCAGGAAACCCACCGCTGGCAAATACCCGATCCTCATCCCAGACCATCGTGCCACAAGTTACTGCCCAATTAGCCTTGGTAGTCCAGATTGAATCACCTGTTTCCGGGTCATAACTTGCCACTTTCCCACCGCCGCTAATGAGTAACTGCCGACGTCCCGCAACCCTCGCAACCACCGGAGTCGAGTAACTGCTGACACCGGTTCGATCAATTCGCCAGACCTCATCTCCGGTTTTGGTGTCATAAGCAATGATCGCGGATTTAACTTGATTCTCATTGGTAACGATCACGCGAGAACCATCAACAATTGGTGTGGAGCCATAACCAAATGGATAGGCCGGGGAATACACCCCCACGTCTTTTTTCCATAGCACCTCTCCATCAAGATCGAGAGCAACCAAATGAACGTTATTGTGGTGGCAAAATACCGCAAACAGACTTTTGCCATCTGTTGCTATTGTCGACGTAGCATGCGTATTCTTAGGGTGCATTCGTTTTGGCCAACCGCCTCGATTGACTTCTGTTGACCACAGCATTTTGCCGTCTTTTTGGTCGAAACAAATCACGGATTGCTTTTCGTCTTGCTGTTCGGCAGTCGTGAGGAAAATTTTTCCGTCGATGATCAAGGGGGAGGCATGTCCTCGCCCGGGCACTTTCGTTTTCCAAATAACATTGTCATTATCCCCCCACTCCAACGGGGCTGTCTTCGATTCCGCAATTCCGTTACCACTTGGACCTCTCCACCGCGACCAGTCATCCTGGGCACCAACTTCATGAGTGTTAAACAGAAGCAAGCCGAAACAGAAAAAACAAATAGTAAATTTCGAAAACATGAAAAGCTCAAATTGGGAATTCAATAAATAAAACAATAGACGCCACGGCGTTCTATCCTAACCAAGACTTACGCTAAATAAAAAACGAATTTAGCGATGGGCTCGACCTAATACCGAGACGAATGCTTCAACGTAACTAACGGTAATTCTACTCTAGCAGTTCAGCGCTCCAATACGCATCGCTGATGAATTTCGACCAGCTCTGATAGCCGGTAGTGTGCTGTGAGTAAATTGGATTCCAGTTGGGCTGCTTGGGCGTATTTAACAGTTTTAA
>JAPOIJ010000219.1 GCA_029979005.1 Planctomycetota bacterium
AGGTGCAATTCGTTTAGGTGCAATTGGTTTAGGAGTGATTGGGTTAGGAGTGATTGGTTTGGGAGTGATAGGCTTAGGAGTGATAGGCTTAGGAGTGATAGGCTTAGGAGTGATAGGCTTAGGAGTGATAGGCTTAGGAGTAATTGGTTTGGGAGTAATTGGTTGAGGTATGCCGGGGGGGGATGGTGCGGGCTGTGCCCAGGAAATAACTGTTTTCTGGATTTCTTTCCATGGAAATAGCGCAATCAGGATTAAGCACGCGGTGACGCAAAATGCCGCGATTACGTTTTTAGTATTTACAAATTGGGCCGGTGTCCGGGTTGGTTGATAGGGTTTGCGAAAGCCTGGCTTGCGAGATTGGTTACCGGATCGAAATTGTTTTCTTCCAGGCGGTTTACCGTAGTCAAAATCGCCGCGCGTGCTGCCTCCTGGTGGTCGTCGGGATTCAGGAGCAAATTGAAACCCTGGGTTGCTTTGGTTGACTGGACTGTCTTGAGAGGGACTTTGTGATTGCGTCGGGGCTGAGAAATCCGGATTTGTTTTTTGGGGAAGATCCGGCGGGATTAGTCCTCTACGGCGCAGTTTTGCGTCGTATCTCTTTCTCTTTTCAGCGTCAAGAAGGGTTTCTTTAGCGGCGTTAAGGTGTCGAGCTCGTCGTGCCGCTCGTTTGCCATCGGGGTTTTGGTCCGGGTGAACCGATTGCATCGCGCGACGGTAGGCGCGTCGCAAGGTTGCCTCGTCCGCATCGTACGGAACTTCGAGTATTTCGTAGTAGGTTCGAATGGATGGCATTGGGAGGAAGGCGGGATGATAATAACTAATCTGCTATTTGATTATCATCTTAGCGTGTTTGTAATGCCAATTAGTTTTTGCATCTTTTGGGGGTCAGTTAAATTGGCCTAAGCAAATTGGTTGCGGGGCAGTTGCGTTTCAAACGGACACGCGGGCGACCGTGGAGAACCTGTAGTTCTGGTCGAATCTGCCGGTTTGAGTCTGTTTACGCCGAGTTTTCGTCGCGGCCAAGGTTGAACCAGAAGGTTTTACTTGTGATTTAGCATTCGGGTGCCAATTGCGACTCCCGCCACGCCGACTCCGAGGAGGATTCCGCAGGGCAGCATCATCTCGGAGAGACTGAATTCTCGCCAGATCGCGCCTTCCAAGGCGAGGATTCCCCATTTGACAGGACTGAGGATACTTAGGCTTTTCATAAATTGGGGCATGAACATCACGGGGATCATGGCTCCCCCGAACATGGCCATCACCATGTTGATAGCCCAACCCGCACCGTTCACTGATTCTTCAGTTGTACCTAAGTTGGACATGACCATCATGATTCCCACGAAGCATGAGGCAATACACAGAGCGGCTAGAGCCAGCATCGAATAGCTTCCCGGTCTCATCCCGAGCAGGAGTCCAAGGCCGACCATGAATGAAATCACAAGCATGACCGAGAGAAAGCAAGCGAGGGCTTTGCCAATGAGGACTTCAGAGCGACTGATGGGGGCGATTTGAAGCCGCATCATGGTGCCTTGCGTTCGTTCACGGGCGATGGAAATCGCAAATCCTGCAGCGCACGCCAAGACTCCCCACATGGTGGATTGGGGAAAGCTGATGTCCCATTTGGATTTGATTTTTTTCATCTGTCCAGGTTGGCTCGCAGGATCAATTTTTCTTGAAACATCAATCGATTTCAGTTTTGCAAATTCAAAACCGCCGTTACCAACCGGGCTGGAAGAAGAATCGTCTGCATCTGTCTGCAACGCTCTTATGCTTTGGGTCATGCCTTCGAGCGAGCTAAAAAAAGAATTAATTAAAAGACGATTGCCGGAGCTAATGGATTGGTCATTCGCCAATTGTTTCCGTGACTTTTTCAGCATGTCTTGCATCGAGGAGAGGTCTCCCATTCTTTGGCTGGCCAGTTGTCCAATGCCTTCCAGGATCATTCCTTGCAGCATGGCCGATTCAGCAGATCGCGAAGGGTCGACACCGATTTGAATCGTTGGTGGTTTTTCCCAAAAGATGCCCGCTGTTTCACCAAAACCTTCGTTCAGAACCAGCATTGCTAACCGCTGTCCTTTGCGAACACCTTCTTTTGCGAGCTCAAGCTCTGTTTCAATTACCTCGATAGACTCGTTGCTCTCCAAGAGGCTTACGAACTTGGCCGACAGGGAAGATTGGTCGAGATCGACGATTGCTATTTTCATTTTGGCTCGGCTACTGCCTGAAGAAGGTCCTCCCATCACCATGCCAAAAAAGATACCCATTAGAATTGGAAAACCAATAATGAAAAACGCCCCGAGTTTGTCCCTGAATAACAAACGAAGGTCTTTAATCGCCATGACAAGCACTTGATTCATCCGTCTCGCAGGCTCCTGCCAGTTAAGGTCAAAAATACATTTTCTAGATTGGGACGTGCGATGTTCAGTGTTTGGAAAGTGACGCCCTTGGCTGATAACGCTGCAACGTCTTGCAACGGTGTGTCGGAGGAAAACCGAATTGAATTTCCAGTCAGTTCGCCTGGAATTTCGATTGTTTGAGAGAGCTCGGCCAGTGCGCCCGTCACCGTGGACGCCCCACCGTATTGATCAATTAAATTATCGACCGTATCGAGGGCCAACAGTTTTCCATGGTCGACAATTGCAACGCGGTCGCATAGTCGCTCAGCCTCTTCCATGTAGTGTGTGGTGTATAGGATGGTCATGCCACGTTCACGAAGCGACTCGATGCTTTCGAAAATATGATTCCTTGATTGCGGATCGACACCGACAGTTGGTTCGTCGAGCAATAGAATGGCTGGTTCGTGAATCAGTGCGACGGCAATATTTAATCGGCGCTTCATACCTCCCGAGAATGTTTCTGCGCGGCTCTTGGCTCGGTCTTGTAGCTGAGCAAAATCAAGGCACCAGTTCACTCGGTCCCGAAGTTTTTTTCCAGACAAACCGTACAGCCGACCAAAGAATTCCAGATTCTCTTGGGCTGACATTGTTTCGTAAATTGAAAGTGCCTGCGGCGCGACTCCCAGCATTCGGCGGGTCGCAGTCAGGGTTGGGGCGCCTACCTCTGCACAAATCGAGTTGCCAATTAAAACTGATCCAGAGTCAGGTTTAAGCAAGCCGACGAGCAAGCTGATTACGGTCGTTTTTCCCGCGCCGTTAGGTCCGAGTAAGCCGAGTGTTTCTCCTTGCTGAATCGCAAAACTTAAGCCGCTGACGGCGTCGATGTCGCCGAATGACTTCTTGAGCGCTGAGACTTCAGCAATCGAGTTGCTCATGGATAGGTTTCCGTCTGTCGTTTCGTTGATGTTCGCAGTGGAGGGCGTAGGATCTGCCGTGGAATACTATAAAAAAAATCTTAAATTTCAACTGTCTGATTTTTGCCTCAGTTTGTTCGACTTGGCTTCTTCGCCGTTACTTCCACAATTATTGTTCGCGTGTTGGTGAGCTTTATTTTGTTTTATTGCATAAGTTCTCCAACATGATTTCACATGTTGGATTGAAGTAAGTGGCACGCCACTGTGAGGCCAGTGAATACACGACTAATTGAATGTTGTTGGTGAGCAAGTGTCCCGTCGGTTAGGTGGGGTTGATAATGCCGTGAATTTTCAAAAAAACATCTTGACCCTTTGCTATGTGGTCGATACTATGTATTGCATACCAACAGGAAGTAGGAGTTGATTATGAAACTTGAGCGAGAAATGATGCGAGGGGCAGGCCCAACTGCGGTGCTGCATTTGCTTAGTGAAGATGAGATGTATGGCTATGAGATCGTAGAACGGTTAGCCAAGGGGTCGGCGGGTGTGTTTGAAATGGGCCAATCGACGCTTTATCCGATGTTGTACAACCTGGAAGGAAAGGGGTTGGTGAAGTCTCGGGAAAAAAAGGGAGAAAACGGGCGGAAGCGCCGTTATTACCGTCTAACGATAAAGGGTAGTCGAAAATTAGAGGCTGATCGAAAGCAATGGAGTTCTCTGATTGCCGGTCTATCAGCGTTGGGGGTTACGCGCGTTTCCAGCCCATTGCCCTGTCTTTCCTAGAAGGAGGTTTCGATGAGTCAATTGACCACACCCCAAGGCCGTTCAGAACTTTCAAACAGGCTATTTGCAAAACCAATAATCGGGAGGCTTTCCTGGAAAAAGCAGCTCAAGCTGAGTGGCCTTCCAGAGGAGGTGCAGTCGATTCTGACGGAGGTCATGTCTCGATGCTGGCTTACCAGAGGCGAAAAAGCGTTTGTTGTCGAGGAACTGATTGCCCATTTCGTTGATGGGATGGAACGCGATATTACAGCACAACAGTTAGTCCAAGACTTTGGTGACCCTGCCGTGGTGGCAAAATTAATTCAATCTTCCAAACGGAAAAATCGTCCGTTTTGGAAGAAATCTTTTCATGCTTTTGGGTATGGAGTCATTGCTCTGATCATAGCCTACGCAGGTATTTGGGTCTTTTATCATCAAGGTGTGCCGGTTATCTCAACGGATTACGTTGTTCAATTAAACGCGGGGATCGCGGATGTCGCTGATTCCGAAAAGGCCTGGCCAATTTATCGCCCAATGTGGACAAAATATAAGTTTTCAGAAGGCGAGGTAATTCCTGAAATCTGGTTCAGGGAAGGTGAAGAAAGCTATTTGAGTACACGGTTTGTCCGGAAGGGGGAACCGGGCTGGGAGGCTGCAAGAGCGGCATTCTACGAGCATCAGGATTTAATAGATTCTTTTCGGGAAGGAGCCAAGCGACCGTATTTTGGCATTGAATTAAAAGCAAACCAAAACGAATATTCCGAGGAAGATTTCGCTGCTCTGTTTCCTAATTTGACTCGCAGTGATTCTCAGGATTCCGGAGTCGAGGAAGGGAGCGATGGGGTGTCAGGGCGATTGCCTGATGATTGGCTCGTTGGCATCTTGCTTCCACATGTGCAGCAGATGCGAAATGCCGCGCGTTTATTTGCGTTCGATATTCAATTGGCAATCGAAGAGGGAGATTCAGATCGGGTAGTGCAAGATATCGAAACGATGCTTGGGTTGGCGAGACAAGCAGCAGAAGGTCGTGTTCTGGTATGTGGTTTAGTCGGTTATGCAATCTCGGGAATGGCATTTTCAGAAATTGAAAGTGTCGTTAAGGAAGATCCCGATTTTTTTAACGAGCAACAGTTGCAAAAACTGCAGTTGGCAGTTCGTAGTGCCAAGTTAAAAGACTGGATTTCCTACGATGGTGAGGCTTTGTTAGTCAGCGATTTGATTCAACGTATTTACACGGATGATGGTCAGGGTGACGGTCACATCACTCCTCAAGGTTTTGAGGTCATGTCAGCGTTGAGCGGTATGGGCATGCCGGGCATTTTCGGTGGCGAATTGTCTGAGAAGGAAAACTGGGAGTCTTTCGCTGAGAGTGTGATTGGGCCGCTCGGTCTTTTTACGGTTGCAACAAGGGGGGAAGTTGCGGCCAAGGCAGATCAGTTTTTTGAAGCCGCGAGTACCGACTTAAACCGCCCCATGTGGGTTGGGAAGTCAAAAGACATTTACAAAGAGTTAGATCTTGAAAAATGGAAGTATGCGCCTTTGGGGTTGGTTTTGCCCGTGACCGAGAATATTCGCAAAGCAATGGATCGGTTGATTGCACGCCAAGAAGGAGTGCTGGGAGCAATTGCGCTACAACGTTTTTATCTTGCAAATGGAGCGTGGCCAAATTCGTGGGATGAAATCCCCAAAAGCACGCTCCCGCAGTCGCCGGTAGATCAGCTGACGGGGAAACCCTTGGTCTTTAAAATCGTCGAGCAAAGTCCGCTGATCTACAGCTTAGGAGTCGATCTTGACGATGATGGAGGTGTGACTCCAGAGGATGTTAGGCCCAGCACGTACATGTCTGATGTACATAGGTTAGGCAAATCTGACGGGGACTGGATTGTCTGGCCTAACAATGATGAGAATGAATAGTGTTCTTCGAGGGGCTGGTGAGTTTTTCTAACGGCCCAATGACTGATTTTTCCCAAGCGTTGAAGCCCGGCCGAAAAGAACTCTCGACTGCCGGGAGGAATGGCGTTTGCTCGTTTCCGGTAATGCAAACTAATGGAACTGGTCATGCTGGATTCAGCGGGTAAGTTAGGATCTTCTTTTGCTTTTGAACAAAGTAAGGTAGCCTGATGCAAACACAATCAGGTGGAGAGGCTAATGAACGGATCAATTGGTGGCGTCTTTAGGGATTGGAACTCACAGATCATTACAGCAGCGTTCGTTTTGACTTTGCTGCTCGGGGAAGCTTC
>JAPOIJ010000059.1 GCA_029979005.1 Planctomycetota bacterium
CTTCTTCGACTTGGCAAGATTCGCAGCCAAATCCATTTCTTTCTTGGTCAACAACTCAATCTGATTTTTCAACTCAAACGACTGATTGGTCAGGTTTCGAACTAGAGCGAACTGGGTCGCAATGTCGTCAACGAGTTTCTTATTGTTGGCTCTTAAATCAGCGACTTCGATATCTTGATCGGAAATTCGCTTTTGAGCGTCTTCAAGCTCGTCCAACTGCTTCTGGCTCTGCTCTTCAACAATTCGAAGCTCAGACTCTTTTGAATCTTTCAAGTCCGACAGAACTTTCAATTGCGACTCAAGCTGTGCGAGTTGCATGGCACGGCTTGCTCGCTCAGCAGCCAGCAATTTCTCTTTGTCGCTGGTACTCGATTTCGCTTCGACCAACGCATTCTTGTAATTCGCAGCTTCACTGTTTTTCTCAACAGCAATCGCTTTCCAGTTTCGGTGAGTTGCACCCACCATCAGAGCAATTACTAAAAAGCAAATACTCATGAAGAAAATCAAAAGCGTAAATATTTTGCCCATCAAGTTCATCAAGACACCTCGTTGTGGCCTTAAAGTTGACCAAATTGGAAAGGACTAGCTGACTCTTCGACTCAACCCAAATTAAAATGCGAGTCTGCAGTTCACTGTAAAATACACCGAAAGCAACCAAAGCAACTCTCGCTGTAAGTCAACCTGGCACGCAAAACAGCGAGCTGTCGACTCATAAAAGTATACTTCCATGAGTTTTAGCGTGCCAATTCTTTTGTTGAAATATCGACAATTCTTACGAATTCCAGCATGCTGCGCTCACACTTGTACCATCGACCATCCAAGACACATGGTTTGCCGAAACCGACGCTTTGTGCCAAATTTGAGGGACTCCCACCCCACTGAGCGGATTCGCAGGACTATCTTACTTGACCGTCAAAATCGGTTTTATCTGGCAATCGTCATATTTGATTATCTGACTTCGATCATACCAGCTGAGATCTGCCAGAATCGCATCGCGCCTCCTCGCTTGCAACGTTCTAAGGTGATGCTTGCTGAGCGAATCTCAATTTGGCGACCGGAAGACATCAGAGAATGCGAAGAACAGGGAGTCCGCAGCATCAAATAAATGAACCAGCAACGCAGCTCTCGCCCACATACCGTTTCGAGCCTGGCGGAAGTACATCGCCCGCGGATCGGAATCGATGCTTGTCGGAATCTCACCAACGACGCTGTCTCGAGGGAAGGGGTGGAGGATGGGGGCATAAGACTTCAGCACACCAACCCGTTCAGGCGAAAGTAAAAACGGATTGAGATCAATCTCAGCAATTTCCTGTTCGGTATCCTTTGAATTATGCTCTCGTTGAATTCGTGTCATGTAAAGACAGTCGGTCTGTCCAAGAATGCTTTCCCCGTTGACCTCCGAATCTAAACTGTTGACTTCATAAAAATCAACGCCGGTCATTTTTAGCCGCTGCCTTAGTTCTTCATCCATAACCAGAACATCATGCTCTGGCGACACAAATATCATTCGCACTCCCTCATATTGCGAAAGCACAGTCGCCAGCGATCTTACGGTACGGCCACGACCAATGTCCCCACAAAAGGTATAGGTTTTCTGACTTGGTCCGCAGGTCAGTGATGGAAACGAACGTCTCAACTCATTCAATCGGGACGGTCGGCTTTCCGAATTTTCGTCGAAGTCAAATGTACGAACAATGGTATACATATCCAGGAGCGCTTGAGTCGGATGCTCATCGCTCCCGGCACCGGCATTGACAATCGGAACCGACCGCCGCTCTTGCCGCTCTAAGTCGCTCATCAAATATGCGCAGCACTCAGCAAAGTTGCTAATTTGGGATCGCATAATGATCACATCAAAGTAACTGCTAAACATTCGAATCGAGTCCATTCTCGATTCCCGTTTTACTTCGGATGACGTTTTGGGGTCCCGGACTTCATTGCACGAGAGGCCCAAAATTTGGCAAGCTGCCATAAAAGAGAGGAACGTGCGCGTCGAAGGCTGCGTGAAATACAGCATTGCTCTCTTATGAGCCAACAAATCGCGCAACCGACGATTCCCCTCGGGATTACGGCTAAGTCGGCGAATGAGATCGGCCGAGCGACAGAGTTTTTCCAATAATTCGGGAGTTAATTGCGAGGCCGCAATTAAATGCTTCAGGCGTCCGTGTCGCTGGAACTCAAGATTCTTTTCCTGCACGGAGCGGGACAGCAATGACTCAAATTCAGAAAATTCCTGCATGGTATCTCATCAATAAAGAGACTGTTCACTTCTTGAAATGGTATCTTTTTTTCAAAAATATGAAACCGCCGCCCCGCCAAAGTCTTTCGAAAGAAACGAATTAGGCAACCTAAAAACGACTTGGCAGACTTGGAATCAAATAAAAAAGCGACGTGCCATTCGACAGGTCGCTTAAAGCGGATTCATTAAAAACAGGGGATTTTATTACTCGAATGATCAGCCAACTGGCTCGCAGTGTTTTAACCACCCACCGATAAAACTTGAGATTGTAAAGCGGCATTTCGGTCAGTCATTTTCTGCTGGGCTGTTTTAATGCCCACCCGAAGACCGGTATCTTCTTGCGTTCCGATTGTCTCACCGGGTCTCAAAACATCCTGAATTACAATATCAGCCTTCACACCCACACGACTTATCGCCTGACCGGTTGGAGAATAGAACTTGGCCGTCGTCAATCGAACACCTCCACCCGAAACGTTTAACGGGAAGATCCCCTGAACGCTTCCTTTGCCGTAGCTCTGGTTGCCCACAATGGTCCCTCGCTTATTATCGCGAATTGCTGCGGCAAAAATCTCGCTGGCACTTGCGGAATTTTCATCAACAAGGACGACCAAAGGCACGTCCCACGTTCCTGGAAGATTGGCTTTGTGAACAAAATCTTCCATCGGATTCCTGCCTTTCGTTGAGACAATCACTCCTTTTCGTACGAACCGGTCCGCGACCTCGACAGACGCCGAAAGCAAACCACCCGGATTCCCCCGCACATCCACGATCAATGAACGCATCCCCTGAGCGTGAAGCTTCCACAAGGCCGCGTCAAAATCGGCGGCGGTGGTCTTCTGGAAATTGGTTAGTTTGATATAGCCGACGCCCGATGCCTCATCGACAAGGCCAACCTGATCGACGCTTGGAATGTCAACTCGTCTTCGCTCAAGCCGTAATGTCTGTATTCCGTTGCCACGATCAATGCTGATCAATATGAAAGACCCTTCCAGGCCACGCATCATATCTGCCGCACGGTTGCTTCCGATGTCAGTAACTTTTTGATTGTCGACGGCAACAATTCGGTCACCTTCGATAATCCCACCCATCCCTGCGGGCCCTTTGGAGATGACACTTACGATCTCCAGGTGATCAGCTTGTGTCCGCAACTCAACACCAAGTCCTACAAAATTACCTTCAATTTGAGACATCGTTTCACTGAATTGATTGCTCGACATGAAAGCTGAATACGGATCCAGCGCCGAAATGGCACCGCACACAAATTCGTACATGACTGACTGAGAACTCATGCCACATTGCTTATTCAGAAATACAGCAGTTTCTTTGGCAACGGCAAACGCGTCGTTTCTGGTTCGCACAGCCACGTTACTCAACCGCTTTTCAGCCTGCAAATAGACTTCTAACGCTGCCTCCTTCGAAATCGTCGGAAGATTAATTTTGCGGAAACCATCGGCCTGCATCGCCACCTTTAAACTCGTCAATCCATAATTAACGATATTCGCCCAGTTCGGTTCATCCACATAGTAAGACTGAATTTTCAACAGGACTTCTGCGTACACATTCATTGACGTGTTCGAATCGGTCGACGTGATCGTTTTAATAAAACTGGTATCAGCGTAACGCCGGTCTAAATCAAAGTGAATCCTTGCAAAAGCCCGCTTAAGTTGAAGGGTTCGGTCATTAGGATTTGACTTGAGGGCGTTCTGATAAAGAGCAAGTGCCTCTCCCCACTGCCTCTGGCTTTCGAAAATCTCTCCCTGCTGCTGCACAGAATTGCTTACGCTGGCTGCTCCCGCAGAATCAACAACCGATGTATTCGGTTGCGGGGAAGCCTGAGCAGGTAGACCTTGTGAGAGCAATGCACTCCAAAGGAACACCGCTAAAACAGTACAAGGCAACTTAAATCTTTCGAGCAAGCGCGCTCGATTAGCCAGTAACAAATAATCCATTCTCAATTGCCATCCTTCGAAGGTAACCCGGATCGCTCTGCTTGCTACTTTTAATTTGGGAGCGAAGCAAACAGAGTTCTGAGTCAAACCAGAAAACGGCCAAAGCGAGTGTCCAACAATGGAACAAAAATCGACTACGAAAATGGCCGTTTAAAAATAGACCACGGTTGTCCGTTGGTCAAAAAATTTGAACCAACTTTTACCCGCGCAGTCCGCAATATCCATGTAGGTTAAGAAAAGCGTTACGATGACAACGGTCTGTCAAAATGAGGCGCTTATATTGAGTTGCGGTTCATCCCTGTCACAACGCTTACGAAGCCTGTTCGCAGGTGGTTCAAAAATGTGATTCAAAAATATCCGCCTGCAGAAAAGTCGCTTACGAAATCCAGAAAAGGTGCTTGCTAGTAGCATGTAAATGCTACACACCATTAAATCTCAACGACCTTTTAGCGCATAAAAAAACGCCCCGTCAGCAAGGGGCGTTACCGGGTTGATCTTCCATTAAGAAGATAGCCGGATTGGTATATTGTTGTTCACGCTAGGGAATCATGGTTCCCGATCCCAAAGGAGACGCCATTGGCACATTCGGAATCGGAACGGTTCCAGCGGTTGATTTTGTTTTACGACGGCGACGCTTCGTCTTGGCCTGACTCCACTCTTTGGTTAACGCTTCAAAAACCTCGGGAGACTCGTAGCGAACTATCGATTTTCCTTCCGCAAGCGGCCCAATTAATCCTCGAAACAATGGCATGCCACGAAGCGTTAAATCAGTACTACAATCGTCGATCCCAATTTGGTCGTGAAGTGTCGCAATCTGATCAAAATCTTCGAAATCCTTGATTCGAAGCGATCCGTCGGACGCCCGCGTTACTACTCTTATCTGCTTATTCAACGACATATGAATCTTTCCTTAATCGGAGTGCGAGTGCGACTATGACATAACCAACGTTTGGTTTCCAGCGCCCCACTTGTCCGTTGAAAAGGGGATTCGACTCCTTCGATTCACTGTCTATGTTCAGTTATCGGGCGTGGTAGACGCAGGGTCTAGTCGTTTCGGGGCTAGATGAATTTCACCAACAACCTACAGAATCGATACATTCCGCACCGTTTAAATAAAAAGAAAAAGTCCCAACGAAACATCCGATTATTACGGTTGTAACGATAAAAACGAGCGATTCACAAACCAGCGAAGCCAGGCTCAACGCTTGTTTGAACCTGACGTTGGGAATAGTAGCAAGAAGGCAATGACAATCAAGTCACCTGCCATGAGGCGGAACGGTTGGTGGATTATTTATCAGAAATCCCAATGGTGCTAACCGTCTCTTTACCACCCACATTTTTCAAGCTCACCGTTTCTCGTGTCACAAGTTCGTCAGGCCTTCCGAAATTTCGATAGACCGTAACGTAAACTTTACTGCGAAACTCAATACGGTTACTGTCCTGTGCGAAGTAATTGACCTTCACATCGTACTTACCCTGCGGTGCTTTGACATTGAAATACATTTCCGGCCCAAAACCCGTCGTGATATCTGAACTAATCTGGCCGTTAGATCGCGTGCGTTTATTTTGATAATTACACTGCTCACCGGATGGCTCTTGGACATGCAGATCAATATCAGTCATATCCGTATTCCACCTAATCGTTATAAGCAAATCAGATTCGTCGAACTTAAGAATATCCTTCAGGGTTTTCACCCTGGCGGCAGCGAATCGCTGAAGCGAGCTATTGAGTTTCTTCTTTTCAATTTGCCGCAACAGGTGAAGATATTCAGCTGAGACAATTTGCTTAAAGTCACTACCGGTTCGCTGAAATTCGCCATTCAATGCGATTTCGTAATACACGATAGCCAAATCCGGTTTACCCAACTCCGCCAGACAATGCCCAATGCCCAGGTATATACTCCCTTCAAATGGCCTGGCGAGGGCGACTCTTCGCAACAAATGATAAGCCTGCGCGGGGCGCCCCAACTGAAGTGCGGTATAGCCGACATCTCGCGCCACAACCAAATCGCCTGGACTACTTTCGACGAGAGAGCTGTAAACTTTCACTGCATCATCAATCGAAACGACTGCACGCCTCCCGGCTTCTGCTTCAATTAGATCGTAATTCAACTTTGATTGATTGAGACCTGTGAGGTAGGCTTTCGGCAGACCTGCTCGCGTCTCCAATGTCGTTTCAAGCGGTTCTGAGATGGCCGTTACGTCTATGTCTTCCAGCGCTAATTTAAGCGCAGTCGGCATTTTAAAACTCATGCCCGGCATACTCTCTAGTCGGTTTAGCCACGCTTCTAATTGTGCTTTTGGCTCTGAAAGTTCAGAGTCAAATTGCTGCATTGCATCCTCGACTATCTCGTTGGCGGACTTGGTATTAATGACAAACAGATCCTCCTGAGGCTTAATGTTAAATGCTTCATAATCGGCTTCGGTTTCCAGCATTAAGAGAGAGCAGGTCTTTCCTGTGATTCGAAAATGCCTCGCATACGCGGACGACACATCGAACACACCGTCTCCAAGACTCTCCAGTTGCCCAACGGCTACCTGACCGTAAAGACGGCTTGCAAGTTCGGATTCGATTTGAGTTGGTTTCAAAGAAACGCTATGAGTCTGTCCGGCCTGTTCAAATTCACAATACAACGTCTCCTTCACGTTGCCACGGCCGACCATCAGGATCGATTGGCCGGGATAAACCCACTGCACACGTCCAGCCGTCAAAATATCAGTCGCCCCATCGACGACAAAGCCAGACAGTTTCCACGGTCGATTGCGGTGACCACGCGAAGCGTTGGCAATTTCACTTTCGTTAACCACGCTGAAAACCGCACCGCCCGTTTGATCCGTTAAAAATCGCAAACTGGCGATAGCCGTCCCTGTCAAACCTGTTTGATAAGCAAACAAACTGCCCAGTGATTTTGATGTCAGGGCAGAGCCGATTAATTGCAAATTGGTCTCACCCCAGGTAGCCGCACCATCACTCAATAAAAACAGATCCGGAGCGATTCCATCTTGATCAGCCCCGTTAGCAAGCCATGGTGCTTTCTTTATTTGTTCAATCGCACCATAAATATCGGTGGCTCCTTCGAGCGTTATTTCACCACAACGCTCCATTAATTGACGGACATTTTCCGGGCTGTTATCAACCCACTCTTCTTTGAAAAAGTGCCCATCAACATCAAACATCAAAACATTAAATTGCTTAAGCGAATCTCGATTATTTTCTAACGTCGCTTTTAAAAGTTTTAACCAAACGTTGAATTTGTCGGGATTACTACTGAGTGACGTATCAAGCAGAAAAATACCGCGCGAGTTCACAACCTTTGCAGTTACGGGAAGCTCTGGCGTAAATTGACACCCCCAGAACTCGCCCTGATGTGAAAGTAATGTCTCTTTCGATTTCTTAATCAATAGACGAATCGGCTTTCCCGGTTTTTCGTCAAATCGGAAGTGAAGTTGTTGGTCATCCTCATTTTTGATCTTTTCTGACGCCGCCGACGGCTCAATCTTATACTTCGCCCCCGGGGTCGCCTGAACATTCAAATCCACTCGTATTTTCCCCGTCTGCTCCGGCAATTCCAAGTCGTAGATCCACTCATCTCCCGCCCGCTTCAAATTCACGTCATAACCAATCACGATTCGGTGAAGTTTTTTAGGCGCTAATGGGAAGACGCGTGCATTAAAGACCCCGGCTCCCGCCCACTCTACCAAGGCCGGGTCTACCTTCCGCCGGACCGTTTCCCGAAACGCATGCGCAGCCTTTTCCTTTGGCACCATCCGTGATTCTTTCACGCGAATCCAATGCTGCTTTCGAGTCTGGCGAATATCGTCTGCTTTGAGTGAGACCCAATGATCATCTGATTCAAGAAATTCATCAGCCAAAGGAGCCCCCTTGGAATTCAAACCATAAACACTCTCCCCAAAGGCGAAATAATAGAGTGAGGCGTCGTCGGGTAATCGCAACTTGAAGTCTCCTTCAAGCTGTTGGTTTTGATCATTGTAATACAAGTAATCAAGCAACACTCGGGCGCGAAAACCATCGACCTGCACCTTGACTTGCATTCCTGAAAGATCCAGTTCCGTTTTGTCGCCAACCATTAGGCGGCTGGTATTAGGACTTGCTGCAACCCGTTTCCAGGTTCGCTGCTTTGGCTTTAACTCGCCTTGGTTCTTCTTATCTCTGGCAAGATTCTTTGCAATCGGAGTTGGCTTCGCCGGCTTTGCAGACTCACTGTCAGTTGCATCCAACGACCTGCTTCCCGCTTGCTTTTCCGCTAGAGAATATAAGTTCAATGACTGTTCCGTCATTGCCGGAGCAACTGCTAACGGTTGCTCTCCCTCTTTCCCCTCTCCTCCCGAGTAAGTACTGCTATCCGCCAATGCGTCTTCGCTCGCACTTGCTGCACTTTTTTCGAGACTATGCAACCTAATTTGAGGACGCGGAGCAGACCGGCGATCATTACCTTCACTTAAACTTCTTCCGTACTCGCCACTCTGACCTTCGCCAAATCCTCCCCCGCCTGAAATCCTGCTTCCAAATCCCTTTCCCGCCTCTATCTCCATTCCGCGCTCAGTCGAATTGTGAAATCCCGGAAATTCCTGACGTTTGAGTGCTGGAGAGGTTGTTATTTCAGCATCTGGCGTTTCCGCCAACATAACATCCGACTCAGGATTGGAATCGTACCAAAGCTTGGAATCTGCATTCTCTTGCTTCTCCAATGCCAATTCTATGTCTTGCCCGGTAGATTTCGCTGGACGTGATGCGACGCGACTCTCTTGAGGGTCGCTAAAAAGAAATGCCCCTGCGACCAATAGCCCCAGCAATGTCGCCGCTAATGCCAATGGCGACCATGACCGCCCGGAGAATGAAGCCTGCTCGACTAGACGGTGGTCCGTTTTTTGCATCTCGTCCAACTCGGCGCGCTGGCCGTCGGTTAAATGGAGAGGCTCCTCCAATTCGTAGGCGACGTCCAACATCTCGGTCAGTTGGCGAATCCCCTCAACCGCCTGCGCTAATTCTGGAGACGCGAGCACAGCCTGTTCGATTAATTCGTGTTCTGCGGGATCAAGTTCACCTAGTACAAAACTGGTCAGGCGAGGATCGTCATTATTAATCATGTTTCAACCTTAATATTTGATCACACTCAAAAACTTTGTGATCAGGATTCCGTGGAATCAAATGTTCTGTTCGAAAACTCAACTGAAAATGGACTTTGTCACTTCTAAAAAACGCATCAACCTGCGGGTACTAATCTCTGTCTCAATTTTGCAATCGCGGTGTGGAGAATAAATCCCACATTACTACTGGTTAGCCCTGTCACCTCCGCGATTTCCTTATAACTCAACCCGGCATTGAATTTCAGGCGCAAGATCTCCTGCTGCCGGTCCGGCAACTTTGAGATTTGGGACATTAATCCGGTCGCGGCTTCTTCACGTTCCATTGCGGCGCTGGGCTGCAATTCCGAAGCCTTAGAATTTTGTGCCAACTCATCTACCAACTGATCTTCCGGTGCCAGTTTCATGCGACGCTCCTTACGACAAACATCAATGGCTCGATTCCGACAAACCGTAAACAACCACTGAGCAACGCGGGGACGAATTTCATCGTTCGTTTGACGACACAACTGCAGAAAAGTATCCTGCACGACGTCTCTCGCAGACTCCAAATCACGCACAAAGTGTTGCGCATAGCGCAGCAGTGCCCCCTCATGAAGTTCGATCGCAGCCCTCACCCAATCGGCCGAAGCAAGCTCAGAGTCTGTTAAACCCACTCCCGTCGAGATTCTTGCATCTTCCGAATCAGGTTTAATGTCATCATTCATATAATGTTCCGTATTATTTTTTCGCCTTATCAAGGCGAATCAGATGCCCGGTTCAATAAGACTACGAACGAACAATCGTATCCATAGGGTGTTTTTGAAAAAAAACTGAGAAAGCTCAAACAACGCTATTTTACGACCGAAATCAAAAACCAGTAATTAAGGCGGGAAACATTGGTCGTTTCCATCACTCTTAGTTCTCATCGCTGCTATCCAGGCGAACCGGCATGAATGCTGTCAAGCTAAAAACCACGGTAGTAGTTAAACCGCACAACAAAATTGCCAGCCCAAGGACTGCAAAGAGTGGCCCCATGATTCCAATCATTCCGTTGATCATCTGCTGGCCATTGACCCCGGCACAGGCCAGTAGGAATACGCTAATCAGCAATATTCCTCCCACCCAAATAACGCCTCGGGACGCACCTTGATAGTCACATCGACTTGGTGCCATGTGGCTTCCCACACATAGAACGAGATAGATAAAGGTCCAAAATCGAACCGTTGCTACATTGGAAATCGTCACGATGTTAGTCACCACTGCCACCACGGAGTCACGCACTTGCAACAGGGAAGAATCAGCAGAATTCAAACGGGCCGATTCCGCAGCGTTTGCCGCTGCTTCGGGATAAAACAGCCACAGCAAAATCGCCAGCACCGCGGATCCCCCCATCAACGGAGCGATACCGATAAACAGGTTACCCATCTCCTGAAACCAATTGCCCGCTTCGAACGAGTGTCTTACATAACCCAATCGCCCGGAATCCCGATCCGGCTCAAAGAGTGCAACATCATCGATACGATGTCCAAAAACGCGGCACATGAACACATGGCTTAACTCATGAACAGGTGTCCCAAGCCACCCCGTCCACAACACACTCTTCCAACCTAAACGCTCCGACATTCGCCGCTGTGTCAAATACTCAAACCAGTGAATAAGAACGGTAAATGCTACAAACGGAGCCAGGAGTATCAAAAACAGCTTGAACGACTCGACAAACAGGGAAATCATACCTTGACCTAAAACCCCGCTCGAGAGTGTCCAGGAACCAGCTCCGACGATCGACAATAATTGACTGATTTCGGAAGTAAAAATTCCCAATGTTTCCTCACAGAAAAAGGGGTCTCTGTTAACTTAGACCAAGCTCTGTTAGTTTTAATCTCTCGGACTATTGTGGACGATAGCAATAACCGGAGCCAATTCAGGCTTCACCGAAATTAATCACCTTTTCCGAGCTACACCGGTAGCCAGAGACATGAATCGACTTCGACCGAAAATCCAGCGCGATCAACTAAAACCGGGGGAGGTTTTATGCGATTATTGCACGGCCAAATGCTGTCAATATTTCTCTCTCGCCATCGATCGCCCCGAAACGGCTCAAGCCTTTGGTTATATCCGCTGGTACCTGCTTCATGAATATGCCACGGTGTTTACAGAAAATAATGACTGGTTTCTGTTAGTCCATAGCCCCTGCAAACACCTTCGTGAAGACTACCGTTGCGGCATTTACGATACTCGCCCACAAATCTGCCAAGATTATACGACAGTAAACTGCGAGTATGACGATGGCTATACCTTTGACCGCTATTTTGAAATGGCCGAACAGGTCGAAGAATACTCAAATGCCCGTTTCCACGATTACCGCGATTTCCGAACTCCCAAACCCGGCCTTCCCGTTATCCAATAACTTCTGGACCTCCAGAATTAATTACCGCGTTTCATCAACAACCCCCTCACCCCGCAGATTTGCGAAATGTCAAACCAATTGATTCAACCTCGAACGCTCAGCGGCTTCCGGGATTTCCTTCCAGAAATGATGATCCCGCGAGAAAAACTGATGGAGACCGCACGAAAGGTGTATCGATCATACGGATTCGTTCCCATCGACACTCCAACTTTAGAATTGTCGGAAATCCTCTGCGGCAAAGGAAGCGAAGAAACCGATCGACAGATGTACCGGTTTCAGCACGGCAAACGAGATGTCGCAATGCGTTTCGATTTAACTGTCCCGTTAGCGAGATTTGTTGCTCAACATCACAACGAGTTAGGGATGCCTTTTAAACGTTACCACATTGGAAATGTTTGGCGTGGTGAGCGACCTCAGGCAGGAAGATTTCGCGAATTTGCACAATGCGATTTCGATACCATTGGCACCAACTCCATTGCCAGTGATATCGAAACTGTGCTCGTCATCAATGATCTAATCCGCGCTATCGGTTTTGAGCAATTTAAAATCCGTTTGAACAACCGTAAAGTTCTCAACGGTATTCTCGAAAAGGCAAATCTGGCAGAGCACAGTGTTGCAGTCCTGCGAGCGCTCGATAAATTACCAAAAATTGGACCCGAAAAAGTCCGTCTGGAAATGCTTGAAACCACCGGCGCTCCGGATTCGTCAATCGATCAAATTTTAATGCTTTCGCAAATCTCAGGCACCAATCGTGAGATCATCCAACAGCTTGGCACGCTCTGCGAGGGCAACGAGCTGGCCGAACAAGGACGCGAGCAGTTGTCGGAGGTAATTGACGCCACACAAGCTCTCGGGCTGACAGAGCAAAATCTGGAAATCGATGTCTCCATCGCGCGTGGCCTGGACTATTACACGGGGACAATTGTAGAAACGTTCTTAACCGATCTTCCCAGCTTTGGCAGCATCTGCTCGGGTGGAAGATACGACAGCCTCGCTCAACTCTATACCAAACAACAACTTCCGGGTATTGGGGCTTCGCTTGGCCTCGACCGACTCCTGGCGGCGATGCAACAGCTTGACTTGATTCCTAACACAAAAACGACAGCTGAAGTGATGATTGTCCAATTTGATAAA
Organism: Planctomycetota bacterium; assembly: GCA_029979005.1. Taxonomy (GTDB): domain Bacteria; phylum Planctomycetota; class Planctomycetia; order Pirellulales; family Pirellulaceae; genus Mariniblastus. The sequence goes on from JAPOIJ010000059.1 coordinate 12,818, forward strand.
TCCAAGCTCAGCGAATACCTCAAACTTGCAGCCGATCTCCGCCGTCAGGGAATTGCTGTAGAGCTTTATCCGGAATCAAAAAAACTGAATCAACAATTCAAGTACGCCGATCGACGTGGAGCCCGAGCCGTCATCATTGCAGGAACTGACGAATTTGCATCTGGCGTGGTACAAGTCAAATGGCTTGCTGACGGCACGCAAACCGAACTCCCACTGGCTGAAAATTCAAATGAAATAGCAGAGTGGTTGAAGACTCGTTTAACAGATTAATGGGCTTTATTTGGCAACCACGCATCCGCGTTAAACCGTTTTTGCAGATAATGGGGACTGATCGTCAAAGGAATCTACTTTTTCCGTCCACCGAAACCTGAGTTCAAGGTTTGTCAGACCCCTACCAATTAAATAAACTACTGTTGACTGATCTTTCACCACTTCGATTTCGACCGACGAGATTTCTGAATGTACGAACAAACTGAGTATTTATATGCTTATGGCTTAATTGCAGCATTCCTGCTCTTGGGCATGTTAGTTGTTTGTATCCCTCGGCCTCGCAAAAAAGGATTCATCGATCCGCAGCAAGCCGAAAAAGAAAAGCGGCTTAAAATCAAGAAGAAGACCCAGATGAAAGCCGCCAAAAAAAGCCAAAAGGCAAAAAAGAAGCGAGCAAAAGCCAACGCGAAAAAGGTCAAACGCCGTTCCTAATTTATTTTCGCTGTTGGGCTAGTCGTTCGGTTGATCTCTCATTCGTTTCGACCGGAGTGCGAACCACCACACGCCCAAGAAAAGCCCCATGACTCCAATAACAATCAGCGGCCTTCTGTAATCCGTTGACGCTTGGGTTTGAAATGCACCCAACGCGATGATTAATCCCCATAAAATCAGCGTTGCGAATACATAGACGATCGCCCGGGAAGATTTCGGTTGAGGGTTCGTTAGTTTTTCTGGTTCGCTCATAACTTAGCCGGATTAGATTTAACCTTTTCCCCGCATGATACCAGCAATCCAGTCTTCTCGCAGGGGATCGAAACACGAGATTCCAACGCGATGTTTATCACCATTTAATTGCGCAAATCTCCCGCAAAGTGAAAAACATAAATTCACTTTATGATGTCCTGGGTTGGCAACTCAGCTTGATGGCTTCGGTTGATCTTCTGAATCTCAACCGACGCTGAACCAATTGAAAAATGATTCTCGGACTGCAGCATCCCGCGGACAATACAATCTCCTCGAATCTCCGCAGCGATTGGAAGTGTCGTTTTAAACGGCCCCGACTCCACCGAAATTGTCTTGGTCACCCAAACCAGATCATGTGTTTTTTCATAAGTGCGTTGGTATTCGACCAAGGACTCGTTGCTCGGATCGTATTTCACTCTGCGGCGTGGCCGCTCTCGAAACCGATCGCGAGGGTAGGCTAATTCAATCATTAAGTCACCCGCTACTGGCGAAACCCCAGAAACCTGCAATTGATTCCCAAGCAATGGAATGCGATTCACTTGCAATTCCAAGGTCTTTGGACGCTTCAGTCGAAGCAATGGGTCGCCAATCAATTGGATCAGCTGAGCGTGTTCCAAACGTTCGAGATCTAAAAGCTGCGGTGCAGGGCTAAAAACTTGCCCCATTCCCTCGATCATTTCTCGATATTGAGGATTGTTCAAGCTCCCCTTAACCATCCGCTGTTTAGAAAGGAGAGTCAACTCACCAAGTGTTTTCACTTCACCGTGAAAATACTCATGAACCATCTCCAAAGACAACAAGCTCATCGCATATGGCATCGTAACTCGACTTCCACAGATCGCAGCAATCGGGCCGCCATCCTTTCGCAGCATTGTTTCCGCAAGGCAATCAACGGGATGATCCATGGCTCCTGTATAGCAGGCTAAAAACAGAGCGATGGGACTACCCTCAAGACAATTCAGTTTACGAACGGTCTGATTATCGAGTATCAAATGGCTGCGATCTGGCATCCGCACTCGATCAAGCGCGGTTCGATTTCCATGACCAATGTAGATCCAAAACAAGCAACCTTCATTGAATCTCGATATCGCAACCTCAGAAAACTTTCTTGGATCTGGACAAAATGGACTGCACCAACTGCCGTAAGTCATGCTTGTTTCGTATTCACCCGGCACTAAGTCGGTAATAATCGTTTTCGTTGTTTGTTCGATAAGCCCGTCAATCATCGAACCAAATCCACCAACCCCCGCGATAAAATTTATTCGCCGTTGCCAGGCTTGCTTGTCGGATGGACTTTCATACTTAATGATCCGCTCAATGTAATTATCAATCTCAGCGACGGTGTCGAGCGGAATGCGACCGATAGAGAGATCTGGCAAACCATCTGAATTCAAATCTGCATAAGGATTGTCGGTGGCAATTTCAGGATCCGATCCAAAAAGAACGTTGACTCTGGCTTTGACAAAATCAGTCGGCACTTTTAAGTTGTTCCGCGCTCTCGGTTCTCCAACATCGCCGACAATTAGAACGTGTTTCAAAGAACCGGATTTGGCAACTGTTTGGATGGTCTGCTTAAGCGCCTCCACACTTAACGGAGGCGTTATCATTTTAATTACATGCCCCTGCTGTTTTCGATAGTCACACCATTTGACCATCACCTGCTGAAAAGGGGCGGGACAGACAACTAAAGTATCCGGTCTCACGTCAGGCAGCTCGCCCGCGACAGAGCAGGGCGAGAAACCCAAAATCGAGGCAGTCACAATCAAGATAAAGGAACCTGAAACTCGCAACATCGCATTTCCGTTGTTGGGCAAGGGTTTATGTCGGCATCTCTCCGAATGCGAGTTTGGAAGAAACAACGAATGAAAGCAAGACATATCTTGCCGAGTTTCTTCCCGAAGTAGAACCGTAAAAAATAACGCCTAGCAACGGTCAGAATTCCACCACAACTGCGGCGAATCCACTGCTAAACCGGGCGAATATCTTTAAATCGTTCAGAGGATTTACCGTAGTAATAACTTTGACCAATCCTGCCCACACTCAATCAAATCAGTTCTTTTTGTCGTCCAGCGGATTTTCATCAGGCTGATCAGGCTCGTTTTTAGCCTTACCCTCTTCTTCGCCTTCCGGCTTGACTACGTCGCCGATTGCTCCGTCCTCGCCTTCAGAGGGAACCTCCGGTTCCTTCGCAGGCGGGCGATTATCGGGAATCCCCAGCAACATGGGGCCTGCCCAAAAGAAAGGGTGCTGCGCGTTAAGAACGGGATCCGTCTTCTTCATTCGCAATCGCGGTTCGTTTTCATAATCCAAAACCGTTTCCCGGGTTTCCTGCCGACTCTCCTTAATCGCTTTTTCAATTCCCAAAGCCTCCTGCTTGGCGGCAAATTTTCCAGTCAGCGTCAAACCCGTCTTACCGCCAGTTGCCCAGCGGCTAATCAGTGCCGTTCGAGTTCCCGATGCCATTAATCCAATGGAAGTCAGAAACAAATCGTTTCCATTCAACTTCCCTCGTAGGCCCGCGCCACCATCCGAATGAAAACCAGGCAAAATCATATGTTCAGGTCCCGCCCACGGAAGTGCCATCCAAGATTCAATGGTAACGCCCACCTTTCCCTGATCAATTTGCATCGGACTCATCGCGAGCGGGGCATTCTTTGTCGACTTGATTTCGCTCCAAACCAAGAGTTGATCAAATAAAGAAGCGAGATAATTCGATGGCACCCGAATAGGTTTATCATATTGAATCGCGTCGGGTAGCTCTTTCAACAAACCTTCAAATTCGACTTTGGAGAGCTCAGCTTCCCCGCGTTGATTCATTCTTGCAGTGACAACCGCCGAGCGCTCAATCGGCCGTGCCGGCCTTTGAGCTCCGAAGGCTAGGAACAGTGTAGGAGAATACCTGACATTGACGATATCGCTTAAGTATTTTTCCTCATCACCTTCTCCAATGGGAAAAATCTCAAAAGGCAAATACCAAAGAACCCCGTCAGGCACAACGACAAGCTCCTTGACATCACCCCAATTGGCATCACTTTTATCGCCAAATAAGTTATTCTTGATTTCACGAGCCGAATCCTTCCAATCTTCATCTTGAAGATTTTTAAGGTCGAGTGCGGCCTCCATCAGTCCCGCATCTTTTAGCAACTTAGAAACACCACGAAGTATCGTTCGACCGTCACTCAAGCCCACGTACTTGATTGCTTTGGAGTTAAGCAAAAAGATATGATACCCGCTCGAGGTCGCTAATGAGACCAACGCAAGTTGATCCGGTCGCAGCGACCGTTGGAATTCAGAGATGTTTTTTTGAGGCGGGAAAACCATTTCTGAGACCTCTCGACGCAATGAATAACTCGCAAGAACCGCTTCTTGCGTTTCAGAAATCGCCGCGAGCTCATCGAGTAATTTTCCTTGCTGAATCTCCTCCGGCGACCTCGGCTCTGGCTTAGCCGGCAAAGCTAATAATTCGGTGCGAATCACATTAGCCCGGTCGTACATCGCTTTATACTTGGGATTGGAATTGAGAAACGCAGTGCGCTGTTCTCTTGCCGTTTGGCTGAGCGATTCAACGGGAGCATGAAGCATCCAGCGGAACGCCATTAAACGTCCCCCCAACGGCAGTTGGGAGAAGAATCGATGTCGGCGAACCAAGTCGCTCACTTCGAGAGCCCGCTGGTGATTCATTCGGCCAACCACAAGGTCAAACCATCGCTCCATTGGCCCGACATGCGCGGAGGCTAAAAAAGCAAGCGCCTCCATCGGATCAGTCTTCCAGTCAAGATCCGTTGGATCTCGCAGGAGTGCCGAATATAACAATTCACCTTGACGCTGAGTGATACTGCCCGATACGACTAATTGATCAGCTAACCCGAGCTGATACAGCCAGCGAGATCCTTTTTGAAAATGTTTTAAAGCCGCAACCAGAGATGCAGAACCTTTTCGAAAATCTCCCTGCAAAAACTGAATCACCGCAGTCACATATTTAAGTCGCGCACTTACGACTGCGTTCCCAAGTGAATTCCGCGTGCTGATTGGACCGTTTGCCTCGCGCAAAACCGCAGCCGCAGAACGTGCGTCGCCAGCTTCCGCAAAACAGTCTGCAAGCTTCACAATCAATGAAGCCTGCATCAGCCTGGCCTTATTAAACGCAGCCCACTTGATGGCATTTTGAAGCGGCGCGTAGGCTGATTTAACTGTCATCAAATGAATGGTCGCACCAAAATTCAGCGACTCTTCAACCAAATCGTACTGCCCAAAAATCCCCGCGGAGCAACTCGCCTCCAATGCAAGGTCGCCGGCGACGGAATAGTTCTCAGTGACAGACGCAATTTGCGCCATCTCCAACAACGCAACCGGTGTCAGTGAATGATCCATCCCATTTAACTGGAGCGATGTGTTCAGCGTACGGGCAGCACTTTCCCATTCCTCCATCGACGCCTGCGCGATTCCCAACAGCACGCCGTTATACGCGCCCATAACCGAACCGTTACCGGCGCCTGCAACCGAAAGCCCGTTAATTAATTGATTCGTAAATGGATCGTATTTCGAAATTGCACCCTTGATAACCCGACGACGATGTAAACAGAGAGCAGTGCAACGCATGATTTCAGCGACATCAACTTTATAAATCTCAGCGTTATCCACAACGCCGCCATCAGAGAAGGCACGCTCAGAATCTAGCCGACCGAACAGCATCGAAAACGCATTGGGGACTCGCGCAATTGAAGTTCTTCGCTTTGGCTGACACCAATTTATCTTTGCCTGAACAAACGCATTATTGTTTGCTGGAATTACCTGTGGAATCTGCAAACGCGATTGCCACCCTTCTGCTTGATAAGACAAATACAGCCGAAGGGCCTGCTCATAGTTATTTACAGCTTCTGCATAATCGCCCATGTGGTAATTGCACTCACCCATCATCGTGAGATAACAAACCGAATCTAAAAAGCGACGCGTTCCAAATTTGTAGGCAGTGTTGTAACCGCGGCTGAATCGCTTGTAGGCATCCTGATAGTCGGCGGCAAAATAATCTGCGTTGTTGGCAAAATTAATATAGTAATCCGCTTTGGGAAGACGCCCGGTCTGGCCAACAACAGGAGAGCTCCAGGTGACGATTCCAATCGCAAAAAGAATAAGCCAAACGAAGGGTATCCGGTGGCAGCTTAAGTATTTCCAACAACAGCCGCGAAAACTCACAGTTCGCTCTAATAACTGCTTCGATTGCATCATGAATCACTCCAAAAAGGAAAAACGCAACGGGTCACTTATCAACGCACCGGACTTTACAGTTCTGCAACCGAATGATGCCAGCCTTCAGGATAGGCTCGCACACAACAACCCTCTAGTCTTTTTCGAACCTCTGACGGTTTCAGATAACCCTGATTCCAAAAAACTGCTATCACAATTTCGAGGTGCGCACCTATTAAAAGGCCCGTTCCATCCCCGACTGTTAAGATTTCAAGTCGATCTCATCTTAGCAGTTCGCCTAACCCGCCACAAAATATTAAACAGGGCAAACTGGAGAACAAGTGTCCACCAAACCTCAACGGTTGTAATGATTTTTCTAGATTTGTTCCAAAGTCTACCCCCTGTCGAGACGATAGAGTTTGTAACGGTTATCCCGCGGATGTGATGCTGTGATATGAAACCGCGGCACCGAAATATGGAGTTTTCCAACAGATGTATTCTCGAATGAAATCAAGAGCTCTTAGTTTACTATTGTGTGGCGCCGCGATTATCTCGGCCGTCGCTTCCACCGGTTGCCAAATGAGTGTCGCCGGGCAAACGCTGCCGAGTGCGTACTTCCTCAGGGATGACGTACAGTATTTCGCGAAAGGTCCAGAGTTTAAACTCTCGCGAGAAGCCGCAGCGTTAAAAGAAGCGAGAGCAAACGAAAATCGAAACCGGTAAATAGGCCAAAGCCAAATTTCCTGGCTACCGATAGGTCTAGCGAATCGTTCACATCGCAGCAGCCCGTCTTCATGAGCAATCAGTTGGCGGGTTTTTTATTAACTGCAATCCCTGAGCATCGTTTTCAATCGGCGACCACCGACTCGCAATGGTACCATTAATTTACGTGGTACCGTTTTTCATGCGCTTAGCGAAAACGAACGAATACTCGATTCGGTATCAGCTCAGCCTCAAAGATTCAGTGGTTCGTTTATGGTGTCCACATTTGCACCATTGGTATCCCCAGGATCAGGGCACCAACGATGGATGCGGTTAAACTCATCAGCAGAACTGCGCCACTGGCGATATCGAGTGCGTTAGCAACATTCTGATCTGTCTGTTTAGTAATCGCTTTGGCAAGTGACTCGAGACTGCTATTGAGCAGCTCAGCAGCCATTACGGTGCCGATACAAAGCACTAACAGCGAAATCGGAATGGGTTCTAAACCAATCCCAATCCCTGTCAGTAAAACGGCGATCCCCACCGGCACATGGATAACAAAACTGTTCAGGCTGTTTGGAGATTGAGCACCAGTCAGTCCGATCCGAAGACCGCGTATCGATATTTTGAACTTTTGAGCCCAGTGACGGTTCGAATAGCTATCCTGGGGCAATTTGGCGTTTGGATCGTCGGGCATCTTTACTCCAACCAGCCAGAACTGGCCGGCGGAATCGCTCTTCCACCGGGACGGAATAACCGGGCGCGACTGCCAAATCGAGGTTCGAAACCAAATCGGAAACTCAAGTTATCGCGACTGACATCATAGATCGCACCAAATTGCCATAAGAACGACTCACCAATGTAGATCAGATTTAGGCTTTCTCCGATATTTCCAGTTTCACTAAAATCAATCTGGCTACCACCTTTAAAGCCCCATTTTTCGCTCATCCGATAAGTCACCGCCGCAGATAAAATATTGCTGCTCAGAGGGCCTTCAATCATTCGATAGCCTAGATAGACATTGCTAACTTCTGGGCGACTGAAGTTGGCACCAAAGCTTGCGGTTCTTAACCCCTGCGAAAAGAAGTCGAAATATCCGTCCGAGACCAATGAGAAACGATCTCCAATATGCCAGCGAAAGTCATAATCAAACATTCCAAAATCCGCGCCGTCATTGTCCCGACTGGCGTTCGGAAATAAGATCGCCTGAGTATCAAACGTAATCCAATCGACGATCCGCTGTTGCCCCGGCCTCCCGCGTTTGGTTTGCCATCGTTGCCGCACTCCAAATTTAATCGCCGATAAATCATCTGCGATTTCTGAAGAAGCCGCGGTTACATTTCCCTGCATTCCGGAACGCTTGGCAAAGTACCGTTCATCATATTTGGTCGGCACAAACTGATCGCCAATGGGAACATTTGGAATTCCAAAAGTCGTAACTCCAAACCGCCGCCTAAACGCCTCCTGAGAATCATCATCGAGGTGATCATAAAGCGGTAAATCACTCATTGATTGCGATGAATCGGAGTAAAAGGCGTCCATGTCAAAACTGACTTTATGAGCCAATCCATTGACATTCCAAAGAACACTTTGCACCGACGGATCAACTCGCCAAATCGGCAGACTGGCGCGAATTCCAGTTTGCCCATAACCTCGCAATAGATCGTTGCCTTGAAGATCTTCCTGCCAGTAACTCAAATCCCCCAGTAAATACGGGACGACTTTGACGGGCCCAACTTGAACGGGAAAATCAAGTTCATTGCGAGTGCCAAATTTCATTCCGTCATAAATTCGGATGTCCGTATTATCAACATTTGTCTCCCAAGCGAGGAAGTTGAAACTGGCCCCTTCCTGAATGTTTTGAGGCTGGCTCGCCCGCTTCATCCTTACGTAGCCAGCTTGCGAATGACTGTGCCAGATGGCTCGGTTATTAAATAGCGGCTGACCAAGTACAAAATGCTCGGCTCGCACGCCCGACGTTTGTGTGAAAAAACCGTTGAGCTGGAAATCGACGGTCAGGTTCCTGGACTGTGTCCCTTCGTTCCGCTCCAACCAAAAACCGGTCGTGTGGTCTTTATCCGTATCCCACTCGACCTCGTAATACTGCTCCAGAAAATTCCGGTCCGAGATATAGCCGAGTTCTGCGCGAACCACGGTGCCTGAATTTAAATCCTGACGATGCTGTAACCAAATTCGCCCACGGGGATCTTTTTCGGGAGGAATGTCAGATCGCCCTCTTCCAAGATTATCATTGCCTCGATCACTGATAAACCAACTTCGGTACTGACCTCTTACCTTTCCCTGATATCCGAAAAAGGAGTCCTTCTCATAGTCCACCTCGGAACCAAAACCAACGCCTCGGTCACTCAGATAATCTAGAATGCCGATCCACTCGCGTGTTCCATTGGCTGGTTTCGGAAGACCAAGGACCTGCTCCATATTCCAGCCGGTATTGATTTGGAAACCGAAAATTTGATCATTTCCAATTCCGAAACGATCCAAATAGGGAGTCGAATCGCTCAGACTTGAACGAAACCTTGGCCACGCGAAAACAGGAAGCCCCGCAACGTAAACCCGATTCTGCTGAGCGTCGACGACGTATTCATCTTCCACCGCATAAAGTCCAGTTTGTGGGTCTACCGTCTGAAGCATCGTATCCGGGTCAACCACTGGCGTCTTTCTACCGGAAAGTCCAATCCGTTCCGATTGAATCCAGTATTTTGGAACACCCAGTTGGCTAGAGGTGAATGCCGAACCAAACGCCTGCAGATTGTTCTCATCATATTGTTGCACTACATCCGCTTTAAGCCTGATTGTTCCTTCAAAATCCGGCACCTTAGCCGTTAATTCTGCTTTTAAAATTGTGCCTTGCTGCGTCGTCGCATCGTAAAACATTCTCTCCGAATAAATCGTTCGACTTCCCTTCGAGAAAATCACATTCCCTTCGAGATAAAATTGATCTCGTTTTGAGCCATCAGGTAATAACGTTTGCCACTGGACCATATTGTCTGCAACAATGTAGAGCTTCCGGTCACGATCCCCCTGAAATGGCCCAGCATCAGCAATTAATGGGCTATCAATTACAATGCGAATCCCTCCCACGGCTGTCGTAATTCGCTCGTTTGGATTCTTGGGGTTGGGAGCACTGCGAGTATTCAAATCGCCACTCGAATCCCTCCCCGTGATTTGAATATTAAATTGAGGCCTATTACCTCCTTGCGCTGCACCCGCATCCTGCGACAATACCGATGGCTTTTGGGAAACCGAAGGGCCAATTAGCGGCGGTTGAAATTTTGGTTCTACCTGTTGAATGCGACCGGTTTGCGGGGAAATCACAATGGTCTCTTGAGGAACCATCAACCCAACAGGTTGTACTGATGAATCCAAACCGTCCCTCAATACGGTTTGGGAGCGATGGTAGATAGTTGGCAAATGATCAAGATTCTGAGTCAATGCGTTTCGATCAAGATCGACAGTCCCAGTTGTGAAAAATCGCCCCAACCACCTGTCGTCAACGATTTGATCTGCCGATTCTCCAACGGACTCATGTGCAGGCCCCTTGCGATCCAGCTGAACCACTACATTACCTTCCAGATAGGCAATGATTTTGTATCCCCCGGCAACATCGCTTCCCTCTGCAGGAGACTCAACATAAATGATCGCCTCATCCGAAGATGCACTTACCGCGCCTTGTGTAAGCAACACGCCCTTTGAGATATGCAGAACTTCAAATTGTCCAGCCTGCCAACGCGTTATGCTTCCAGAAGACACCGATATCGGAACGTCGGCCGCAGGTCGAGGGTATGAAATTTGTTTCGCCGAGACGCCGACCGTACCAAACAACGATCCGAACAACAGCACGGCAACCGAAATAATCGCGAACCGCATTTTGCAACCATCCATTGTCCAGCTGCGCGCGTAGACGCCTGCACCGGAAGTTGCCATCCTTGGTTTTCGATTCTGGTAAAACAAGCTCAAGTTAAATGAACCGTTAGTCGATTAATTTGATACGAATTGGTCGACCCTGTTTTTGCTAAAACGACGAAAACTCGAAACGGCGAAACTCTCCATCCACATCGCGCAGCAATAGGGTGCGGGAGTATAGGAGGGTGGGCACCGAGCAACAAGCCGGAAAAATTGCGTCAACTACCGCCAATCTCGCAAAGTCTCTTTCAAAACGCTCGTATTTTTACAGATACGGTTCAACATTTAGAGATGCTATCGCTTAAACTGATAGCACTCCTGTTACGCCATCCCTTCTTTCGCCAGCAGACACCGGCCGTGAATGACTTTTTCTCTTTCGAAATCCCCGCAACAATCCAACCGCTCCTTAGTGAAGCGGCGTTCAGTAACTACGCCCTGACTCCAGGCAATCAAACGGTTAGATCGACTTTGACTGGATTATCAGCAGGAGATTTGTTTCCGCGGGGCATCAAAGACGAACCAATGGCCCAATGTTGTTTGTCGGGACTATGGTTACTTCATAACTTCCTCAACGAATCTCATGAAATCAGCCAATCGATTCACTCTCGCGAGGGTAGTTACTGGCACGGGATTATGCATCGTCTGGAAGGTGACTACTGGAACAGTAAGTACTGGTTTCGAAAAACTGGAAACCATCCATGTCTAGAACATGTCCTTGGAACCCATTCATGGAATCCAAGCGACTTCACCGATCAATGTGAATCTCACGCGGAACAGAATGAGCAGTTATCGCCAGCCCTTCAGGAAATTGCGGCGGCAGAGTGGCGCGCATTATTTGACTACTGCTATACCAACGCGTCTCATGACTGACAGACGGGTAGAGGACTCGGGATCTACTCATGCTCCAAACTAGACATTGAGAATCCAACCCCAATGCCCGCGTCTTCAAAAACTCAAGCGTTGTCGGATGACGGCTCCACCGTACTACGACCGATCGAATAGTAGGTAAATCCCAGGTCCGCTAACTGAGCTGGATTATAAAGATTCCGACCGTCAAAAATCACCGGCGATTTCATGGCTGATTTAATTGCATCAAAATCAGGATGCCGGAACACATCCCATTCAGTATTGATTGCCAGTGCGTCTACTCCCTCAAGTGCATCCATTGATTTTTCAGCATATTCGACTTTATCTCCCAGCTCCACTTTCACGTTTTCGATCGCCTCTGGATCAAAAACACAAACGGTCGCTCCGCGCTCCAACAATTGTTCAATCATAACAAGAGCAGGTGCTTCCCGAATATCGTCTGTTTTCGGTTTAAAGGCTAACCCCCAAACCGCAAACCGGAGACCTTTTAAATCACCTCCAAAATGCTGGTCAACTTTTTGAGTCAGCACAAACTTCTGCCGGTCATTAACCTGATCGACCGCTTCCAAGATGGTTGGAGGCAAATCGTTGGCTTTCGACATCGACGCCAATGCGCGAACATCCTTAGGAAAGCAACTTCCACCATAGCCGACCCCCGGAAAAAGAAATGAAAAACCAATTCTTTGATCGTGCCCAATACCCCGCCGGACATCATTAATATCGCCGCCCATCTTTTCACACAGATTTGCCATCTCATTAATGAAACTAATCTTTGTCGCCAGCAATGCATTGGCGACATATTTCGTAAGCTCGGCACTTTCGGGTGACATTGAAAGAAACGGCTTGTCAGTTCTTAAGAAAGGAGAATACAACTCGTTTAGTATTTCTTTTGTCTCTTCTTCACGCACGCCAACAACAACACGATCGGGATACATGAAATCATGAATTGCCGCGCCCTCTTTCAAAAATTCAGGGTTACTCGCAACACGATAATGAGTTTGATTCAATTCAAATAAGCGATCATAAATCCCTTTATTGGTGCCGACGGGAACGGTACTTTTCGTTACCACAACCGTATCGGTATTAATAAACGGAGCAATGCCGGCAACAACACTCCAAAGTGCCGACAAATTCGCTGAACCATCTTCTCCTTGTGGAGTCCCGACAGCAAGATAAACGACCTTAGCGTTCTTTACCGCAGTTTCTAGGTCAGTGGTAAAGTGTAATCGCCCGGCCTTGTGGTTTCGCTGAACCATCTCTGTTAAGCCCGGCTCATAAATCGGAATAATGCCGTCGTTCAAACGATCGATTTTGCCTTGATCAATATCAACGCAAGTAATATTGTTCCCACTCTCCGCAAAACAGGTTCCCGAGACAAGCCCGACATAGCCCGTCCCAATCATTGCAATATCCATAAAATCGCCGCTTTAAAAACTTGAACGTTTAGCCAACAACAAAGATCGCCACACCTTCGCAAATATCGAATCCGATCGCATTTAAGGAATCGCTCACTGAGAAGGCGATACTGCAATCAAATGGGAGAACTAATTGAATCACCAACCAGTTCAACCCAAATCAAACCATTAATTTCCGTTTTCCTCTGCGCCCGATTCAGGTTCGGTAGACGTGGAATCCACCTCACTGACTGGCGGAGGCGAATCTGATTCCCGCGATTTACTCTCAGACTCATCACCCAATTCATCTCGAGGAACCACCGCGATAACGGCCAAAGAATCCTCGTCATCCAAGCCCATGATTCGAACGCCTTGCGTGTTTCGGCCGATCGTACTGACATCCGCACATTTAATCCTCTGGATTTTCCCTCGCGATGTCATCAACAACAATTCATCGTCGTCATTGACCGACTTAACACCAATCACTCGTCCATTTCGCTCTGTCGTTTTTATATCCCTAAGCCCTTTTCC